>JANLUQ010000580.1:0-8598 GCA_031363565.1 Armatimonadota bacterium
TACAGCAAGCCGCCGAGATGGTCGCCGCCCGCAGCGAGTCCAAGCACTCCTCGCTGATCCCCGTAGACTACACCCTGAAGAAGTATGTCCGCAAGCCCCGCAAGAGCGCACCTGGCGCGGTGACCTACCAGAACGAGAAGACGCTATTCGTCGCGGGCATCCACGGGGAGGGAGGTTAGTCGGTCATCCTTGCCCCTCGTTCTTCATCGTCACCGTGCCCCTTTCTTCGCCTCACCTGTTCCAACTGTCATTGTAGACCCGCCGCCGGTTTTGTTGCAGCCGGACTTCGCGGTCATCCGGGCTTGACGCCTGGAAAGTCTTTCTGTTATCATAGAGCATGATGAAGCCCATCCCCTGCGTTCGCCTACGCCACCACTTCCTCGGCCTGCTCTTGCTCAGCCTCTCCGCCGCCGTCCTGTCGGGCTGCAGCGGGGGCGGCGCGTCGCTGCCGACCAGCACGACGCCCGTCATAGATGGCTTCACGGCCAACGGGGCCGCCGTCGCTTTTCCCGGCACCGCCGTCCCCATCGTCGCGGCCCCCACAGGGGCACTCACTTCCCTGGTCTGCACCGCTCACGACCCTAACCACAGCCCGCTCACGTTCACCTGGTCCGGCGTCAACGGGGCCATCAGCACGCAGAATAACGTCAGCACGGCGGGCAACACGCCCACGATCGACGGGGACACGCTCGTCACCTGCACGGTCACCAACGTGCGCAGCGCCTCGGCGTCGCGCACCGTCACGCTGCGGGCCGGGACAGCGCCTATCCTCCTGAGCGTCATCCTTTCCCCGGCTTCGGGCGTCGTCGCGCGCGGCAAGACCGAGCTACTCACCGCCGTCGTCGTGGGCGGAAGCACCCCGACTTACCACTTTTCCATCGTTTCCGGGACGGGCACGGTGCTCCAAAGTGCCCTCAATCCCGCCCAGGCCACATTCACCGCGCCCACCATTGCCGAGTCCGATACGGTGCAGTGTTATGTCACCGACACGCAGGGACGCTCAAACACGGCCACATCCGTCATCGTCGTGCAGTAGGGAGGGTTGGGCTGAGGACGCGGAGACAAATTCAGCGAAATACGCGGAAGCCTTCCCCTTTTAAGGAGGAGAGGGACGACGTTGAGTATGCACTCCCTGCCGCTAGAGAAGTCTTGTTTGGCGCGTGACTGAGCGAGGAAGTAAACTTCTCTCGCTCGGGATGGTCATCCTTTGGACGGAGGAGTAACCATGGAAAGGCCACGCACAGGCGGGGCCGCAGGAAGGCCAAGCCGCAGGACCCTTCCCACGTCCGCAGGGCGTTCGTCCCGGAGCAAAAGGGATTCATCCCCTCGCAGCTCATCCCCTCGGGACGAAGCGCTGCGTAACATCGGTTAGGATGCAAAAAGGCTGTCCGGCGGTGCCGGACAGCCTTTCAAGCACTCCTAACTCCTACTGTCCGCGCAGTACCTCCTCGATCAAAGCGACGACCGGGCCGAACGGCTCTTGCAATAGGCCGTGGCGGTCTTTCAGATAGGTTGGGCTGTTGTAATTGGGCCGGATCTGTCCGTCGTCCGTCTCCCATGCCAGCACCTTGAGTGGCAGGTCCAGCGCAAGCGAGGGATGCGCGGCCATCAGCGGCGTCCCAGCGCGCGGGTCACCGAAGATCAAGAGCTGCATAGGGCGCAGGGTCAGGCCGACCGCCTCGGCCTCCGCCTGCTGGTCAATGCGGGCGAAGACCTTGATTCCCTTCTGGTGCAGGGCGGCCTCTAGACGGTCGAGCGTCTCGGCGACGGGGTATGGACTGGGTTTGCTGACAATGCCCTTGTCCATGTGCTTAATCTTTGTGCTTGATCCGCGCCGCCGCTACTAGACGCCGTGGGCCTTGTTGTAGGTGTCCACCTGCCGACGGAGCTGGATGGAGTAGTTGGCGACCTGGGTACGGAAACCATCGAGCTGGGACTCGGGCAGGTTCGCCAGGGGCTTGTCCAGGAACGTCTTGATGTAGCCCTCGGCTTCCGCGATGAGCGGCTTGGCGATGTGGGCGTCCTTGCACTCGCGCAGGGCGGCATACATGGTGGTCAAATAACGGACATCGGTGACTCCCTCGCGGCAAGCCTCCCATTGCAGTGTGTCCAGGACGCCGTCTTTGACGGGGTAGGTCAGCATCAGGGGCCGGAAGGCGGCGCGGGCGGGGGCAGCGCCGGCCGAGGACTCATCATAGGGGTCCGCGCCGAAGGCGGTCTGGTAGTCGGGCAGAAAGGCGCCGTAGAGATTGGAGCGCCACAGGAGCAGGCCCGTATCCACGCGGTTTGTCACGGGGTCCGAGACGGCAGCGGGCCAGTACCACCAGTCGCGGGTCATCGAAACGCGCTGGCCCTTGTTGCGGAGGAGCTGCTGCGGGTACTCCGAGTCGCGGTTGTAGACGGCGATGTCGGTCGTCGCGCCCAGCACCCCGAAGTCGGCCTGATGCGGGATGTAGGTCGTATTAGGAAGGCCCGCTTTGGAGAGCGGGGCCATGCGCGACTGGGCGGCGGCGATGGGTTCCGGGTCGGTGTAGTAGGTCAGGGCGGGGGCCTGGTGGTCGCCGCGCGCCTTATCGACTGTTTTCGGGTCTCCATCACCTTTGTACAAGTTGTAGGGAGTCCCCAGCCCATAGTCACGGTACTCATTGACGGCGTTCCACAAAGTCGCGGGAGAGTCGTACAAAGAGGCAATGGTGAAACCGTGGGCGTAGATATCGGCGAGCTGCCGGTCCAGGGTCTCTTTGGAGACGAAGTCCGTGACCAGGTCATGCCCATCCGGGGAGGGTATGGTCGCGGGCGGGGGGTCCAGGCGCGAGCGCAGGTCAATCCCGTACTGCTTGGCGGGCGACAGCAGGCGCAGCGGCAGGACGTTCAGGACAGTGCGGATCGTGAACGGGGCCATGCCGCGCCCGGACACGACCAGCCGGCCGATGTAGGACCCATGCGGCGCGTTGCGCGGAACGGAGAAGGTCAGCCAGAACTGCTTGGAGGTGTCGGCGGGGATGTCGCAGACAGCCGGGCCGGAGAGGCGGAGCGGGGTGTACGCCCCGGCGAGGGGCACGCGGTCGTCCTTGACGAGCAGTGCGGGAGCCAGGCCGGACGTGTCCAGATCACGCAGCATCCCAGCGCCGCTCTGGGGCCGGACCGCGACCACACGTACCTCGACATTGGCCTTGGGGATAACGCGGCCAATGCCCTGCAAGTCCTGTGGGAGCGAGACGGCGACATTGGTGAGCGCGACCGGGCTATACAGGCAGAAGGTCGCCGCCGCGGTCTGCTCCGCGCAGGCCGTGAGTGTGACCTCGGGGCTGACGCGGGAGATCACCAGGGGACTGTCCGGCAGGATGCGTGCGAACAGCGAGGGGGGCAGCCAGACCAGGCACGATTTGCGCGAAATGTTCATGGCCGCGCGGGCCGATGCCCCAAGCGACTGCCGCATCAGGCCGGGCGGCGTGATGGAGAGCCGGAAGGCGACCCGGCCGCCATGGACCAGCCCAGGCTGTGTCGCCAGACCATAGGAGATGGCGGTGGCCGACTCCGGCGTGCCGACGGGCCGCCAGGCGGCTACATCGCCCTTCTCGAAGTCGGAGACTACGGTGGTCGCCGTCCCCTGCCCAGCGGCATCCAGTGTCACCCAGGCGATGTCGTCCACGACCAGCGTCGTCTGGCGCGCGGTCGTGACATCAAGCGCCAGGCCATTCGCCGCCGTCCAATCAGGGGAGGATGCGGGCATATCACTCGTCCCCGCTATCTGTGCGCCGGCGGGCAGAGCCATGTCCAGCGTGGGCAGCGTGGCGGGGGCCGAACGCCGGCTGAATTTCGCTTGCGGCAGGACGAACTCGCGCCAGCCGGTGAAGGAGACGGGAATCGGCGTCGAGATCCACTCGTCTCGCGGCAACTCGGGCGCGGCGGGTGCGGCGGCGGCCGGGGTCGGGGCCAGTACGCGGACGCGCAGGTCCGCGCCGCTGCCGTCGCCGTGGACCCACAGCCGAACACCGTTATTTGTCCCCATCGGGGGCAGGTCGTCGCGGACGAGCAATATCTGCACCGGCGCAGCAACTCGGCTATTCAAAGCGACTCGGCTCGTCAAAGCGGGGGCTGTCGCCCGGCGGGCACGGGCCGGGGGTCTGGCGGAACGCACCGGGCGGGCTTGGGCAGGAAAAGAGGCGGCCAGCAGGCCGGCAGGAATCAAGGCATATGAGATCAAGACGCGAGAGGTCAAGGCGCGGGAGATCAAGGCGGCGGCAGGGGTCGCCTTGCCGCCGCGGCGAGGCAATTGGAAAGTCAAGCGGGGTGTCCTCCTCGGAACGGGGTCATACGAGTATTCTGACGGGGGTGGAGTCGGGAAAAGTTCCCGAAGAAGCGCGGGGATTTTCGCACGGACGGGCGAGAGCGGCAAAGAACAGGAGGAGAACGGGGGACCCCGCCCCTACGCGGTGATTGCGTAGGGGCGAGAGATCTACCGGGCGGGCACCAGGTCATGGTCCGACGAGTCTACCTCGACGATGTACCACTGCCCATCACGGTGGCGCAGGGTGTAGGAGACATAGATCGTCTTCTGTGCGCCCACGACGGGGTCAGCGGCCTTGTCATACGGCGACGCGTCCGCGTCGGTACCGCCGGCGTCCGTACCGTTCTGGTCGAAGGGCACCGTGCCGGTGTCTTTGCTGCTCTGGGCGTCGCCGGTGCGGTAGATGTGGGTGCCGTAGGCGGTCACATCGCCGGTCTTGGATTTACGCAGGCGCGTCAGGTCGAACGAGACCGTGTGAAGCCGGTTCAGGGCGTCCCGCGTGATCTGCGAGAAATCGCCCGAGGCGATGGAGTACGAGTACTTTTTGTTCAGGAAGACGCTGATGCGCGTGTCCGAATCGCGGATGTGCTTCCGCAGCGGTGCGATGTCTCCCTCGGTCCAAGCCCGCGCGATGTCGGCAAAGGCCGCTTGATAGGAGTCTGCGGGGTAGGCATTCTTGATCGCCGCCCGCGCCGGGGCACCGCCCCCTTCGATCTCGCGTGCTCGGCTCTCGTTGGAAACATAGTAGTTGTTCTGGTTGTATGTCACCGAGTAGTTAGGCGTGTCGAACGGCAGGTAGGGGGTCACATAGGGCTGGTACATCGGCTGGCCGACGATGATGATGTTCGGGGTCGAGTTGTAAATGTACTGCGGGAACCCATCATAGGCGCAGTAGATGGAGGGGTAGGTCGTGGCCTGCACATAGGTGTTGCAGTAGTTCCCATAGTAGTACCCTCCCAGCAGCGGCGGCGCGTTTATGATGGTCGTCGAGCGGCTGATGTAGTTGTTGTAGTTATAGTTGTTGTAGATATAGTTACTGCTGTAGGCCGTCGGCGGTATGAACTGCTGCCCTACCGGGGTGGTGATCCGAAGGTCCGTTCCGCCGGAGTAGCTGTTGTTGGGGTAGCCGCTGCTGGGGTAGCCGTAGGCGGGGCCGATCGGGCGGACCGGCCGGCTGTCCTCGTTGACCGAGTATCCGCTGCGGACGCCGAAGGGGTAGTCGGACAGGCCGGAGACGCCGTTTGATGATCCTGAGAACCTGCCGGGGCGCAGGCGATGGAAACCGCTGCCTGACATGTCCTCGAATTGGTCAGGAACATTCACGGCAGGGCCGGATGAACCTTCCGTGCGGAAGCCAGGGCCATTCCCATAAACAGGCGCACTGTTATAGGTGGGCATATTGAAAGGCGAGCCGTAACTCAGCCCATTGAGACGAGAAGAGCCGAAGCTGGGCTGATTGAAGCTTGGCTGATTGAAGCTGGGCTGGCTGAAGCTGGGCTGGCTGTAAGCCGACGGCGGCCCGCCCATTCCGCCCTGCCGCCCAAGAACGGCCCCCGACCGCATCGGCGTGAATGCCTGCTGAGCCTGGTTCGGAGGAACCTGGTTCGGAGCGGGTGCGGACACGCTGGGCTGGCCTCCGCCACGCCCCAAATAAGCGCCAACCGCCTGCGCGGAGGCCGCTTGCGGGGCGGCAGCCAGGAGGGCTAGGGCAGCGGCCACGGCGGCGGGGGAAAATGTACGGCTCAGGTTCTTCATGGGTGACTTCTTTCCGAAGCGAAGACAGATGAAAGAGATAATCGCGCCTTCATTCGACCGGCGCGGCTGCCTCCTCTTCACCTTCGCAGGCCGGGGGCAGCAAGCATTAGTAGTATACCCAATTGTGAAGAATTCGTGAAGAAACTATTCAGCGTTTTGGCGGGGGCGGCCATACACGCTCATACGAAATGACCGGCACAGTCTTCACGCGCCGCCGGTTCTGTTTCTGCTCGTAGACGATAGGTACGAGAAGCCCAGCGGCTAGTCCTAGGACAGCCCCCAGGCTTGCACCCAGCATCGCCAGAAAGATTATTTCGATCCCATCGCCAGGAGCGCCGTCGGAATCCCGTAGCAGCACAACCGCCAGGAGTGCAGCGACAGTGGTGCCGAGGAGAGGCCCAACCATCAGGCCCACCAAAGCGAACACAACTCGCGAGAACAGGTGCATCGAAACGCTTTCCTTCAACGCATCATCAGCCGGCTCCCAGCCGCGCATCCATCTCGTCACAGACAGCTTGGGCCAGCGGGACGTAGAGGCAGACGGCGCGCTCGTAGAGGGCCAGCAGTTCGGCCAGAGTCAGGCGGCGGAGCAGGTGGCGATAGAGGGTGGTGTCATGCAGGAGCATGGGGTGAATCCTTCTCGCGCGCGCCTTGACCGTAGGGCAGTGGGTGCGCGTCTTGTGTTTCTTGTTTCGCAGGTGTGTGGCGGCGGGCCAGACGCCAAGCCAGGCCATCCATCCAGATGTCGAAGGCGGCATAGAACAGCCAGAGAATGGCCCCAAAGGCCAGGATAAAGCCCAGCAGGGCCGGGCGGGCAAGGGTGGCGGCGGTCGTCGCCAGCAGGCCGGCCAGGCGATGCGGGTGGACGAGGTCCCAGGAGTTGAAGCGGCCCGCCGTCAGGCCTAGGTAGACGCCCAGGGCGCAGAGCGGGAAGATGAGCGGGCGCAGGGCGGCCCCGACCCAGCCCAGGCGGCGGCGGGTCAGACGGTCGAGCGGCCAGACGGCGAGAAAGAAAGCGAGCAGGCCCGCGCCGCTGTAGAGGAGGTAGAAGGCGGTGACGATGAAGAAGTCCGTCCGCCCCTCGCGGCTCTGCCGGGCCTGCATGAAGAGCTGGCTCTGGGTCAAGGTGTCGAAGAAGTGCCGCCACTCGGTCAGCAGGTAGCAGGAGTTTGGCAGGAAGGCCAGCCAGACGACGCCGAGCGGCAGCCACAGGCCCCAGCGGATGCGGCCGGTCTCGCGTATATCTCGCCGCGCCCCGCGCGCGATGGCGAAGGCGAGGACGACCGGGATGACGGCGAGGAACAGGTTCCAGGCGACATTGGGGGCGGGGCGCATGGGCTTCTTATCCTTCCACCCGGTTCCGGCCCGCCGACTGCACGATGCGTTCCAGGGCGCCGAGGTAGGAATGGAAGGCGGTTTGGCCGGCCTCCGTCGGCGCATAAGTGGTGTGCGGCTTTTTGCGGACGAACTCCTTGGCGCTGACAACGTAGCCCGCTTCCTCCAGCTTGCTCAGATGGATGGATAGGTTGCCGTCGGTGACGCTCAAGGTCTCCTTCAGGAAGCGGAAGTCCGTCTCGCCGCGCGCCATCAAGGCGGACATGATGCCCAGGCGCACCTTTTGGTGGATCACCTCATCAATCGCTTCCAGCGATTCGACGACGGCGGCATACCCGGACTGAATGACTGCCCCGGACTGAATGACTGACATTACTCTACCACCCGTGCTTCCGCGCCATCAGGACGCCGTACCCGATATGGAAGCCGCCGAACGCCACGGCCATCATGGGCAGGTGGGCAGGAACCGGCAGCAGGAGCGTCACCGCACCGGCCAGGACGAAGGCCGCGCCGAGGTACGACACGGGCCGGATCGAGAAGAGGCCGACGGCGCAGATCGCCAGCCCGTAGCAGAGCATCCAGGCGGCCCAGACGAAGGAGGGCAGGTCGTGGAGGTAAAGGAAGAGCGTCAGCAGGGCAGCAGCGAGGAAGGACGGCAGGGCCGCGACGAGGATGTGCGCGCCCAGCGGGGAGGCGACGCGCTTGCCGATGGAGGCCGCCCGCCACTTGTTGCAGGCGAACTCGATGCCGACGGCTAGGGCCAGCACAAGGAGCCAGACCGAGCCGAGGGGCAAATAGTCGCCCCGGCCCAGCGGATGCGTCAACTGGGCGTGCGCCAGCATGACATGGGAAACAGCCACGCCCATGATGGCGGCCAGGCCGATTAGGACGCCGGACAGGCCTGACAGCGTCGAATACTTGGTCGAGCGCTCCATGGTCTGCCGGATGACCCGCAGGTTCTCGCGGGCCTCCTCCAGCGGGGCGGTCAGGACGGGCATTGGTTTCTCCTCGTTCATGCTTTACAATACAAAGTGCTTTATACAGGGAGTATAGCACGCGGAAGAGCGGATGTCAAGCAGAAACCGGCTCTGGAAGCCCTCCGCATCTCGGTTATTGAGGCGGCCTGCCCTTCGGGCAGCCAGTGCTGACCATTGCGGTGCCAGCTCTGTGTAATCTGGGTAAACTGGCCTCAAAGCCCGAGAGGAATCCGCCATGCC
>JANLUQ010000544.1:0-3101 GCA_031363565.1 Armatimonadota bacterium
GGTCGGGGGTGTTGGGGGTTTTGGTGTTAATTAATAATCTTCCTTTGCCGGGCACTTAAGTACCCGTCTGAGAGGCTGCGCCGACCGTCCTGGGGTGGGGGTTTGGGAAGGACGAGCGACTTGTCCCCGTCCCCTGGACGGTCAGCGGCAGGCTTCCAAGACGGGTACTTTAGTGACCGGCCTGCATTGTGTGATCTGCCAGCACTTCTTTCAGCGCAACGATAAACCTTTGGTTCTGCGGCATCGTCCCCGTGGTCACGCGGATATGGTGCGGCAGGCCCATCCCGTGGGCGGAGCGGATGATGACGCCTCTGTGCTGCAAGGCCTCGAAGACCGCGCGGGCGTCCCGGCCCACATCCACGAGGACGAAATTACCCTCGCTGGGGACATAGTCCAGGCCCATCCGCTCGAACTCGGCGTAGAAGTAGTCTCGGCCCTCGGCGTTCAGGGCGACCGTGCGGGTGACGTGTTCCTCGTCCGCCAAAGCGGCAGTGGCGGCGGCCTGGGCAGGGAGGTTGACGTTGAAGGGCGAGCGAACGCGGTTCAGCAGGGCGGCGGTCTCCGGGCGCATAATGCCGTAGCCGACGCGCAGGCCGGCTAGGCCATAGGCTTTGGAGAAGGTGTGAAGGATGACGATGTTGCGGCCCTCTAACACCAAAGAACGCAGATCGGGCTTCTCGGGGTCGGAGACATATTCGTCGTAGGCTTCGTCCAGAACCACGAGGACGTCGCGGGGGATGCGGTCCAGGAACCGCGCCACGGCCTCGCGCCGGACGAGGGTTCCGGTCGGGTTGTTCGGATTGGCGATGAATACCATGCGCGTCTTGTCGGTGATGGCGTCTGCCATGGCGTCCAAGTCGTGCGTGAAGTCCCGTAGCGGGACCTTGATGGAAACCGCGTTGCACTGGGTCGCATAGATCTCATACATGCTGAAGGACGGGGCGCCCTGCACGATCTCGTCGCCCGGCTGCAAAAACGTCACGGCCAGGAGGTGCAGGACCTCGTCGCTGCCATTGCCGAAGACCAGAGTGTCTTCGGGCATCCCCGTTGCCTGCGAGACGGCCCGGCGCAGGGCGGGCGCACTGCCCTCGGGGTAGAGCGCGACGCCGGCTGCCGCCGCCGTGAGTGCTTCGAGGGCGCGCGGGGAGGGGCCGAGCGGATTCTCGTTGGAGGCCAGCTTGATCACATCCGTTAGGCCAAGCTCGCGCTGCACCTCCTCGATGGGCTTGCCCGGCACATAGGGCCGCAGGCGGGAAATGTGGTCCGCCACAGCCATCGAAGGAGAGGCATCTTCGGATAAGGTCGGCATTTCAAGTGAGATCGGTACTTCAGATAGTGTCGGCATCATTGTCTCTTTCCAGTTGCTCTCAAGTTTAGCACAAAAATCAGAAAAAACTTAATGGAATCTTAATATAACTTTTATATAAAATTATTGACCTTTGGGTAAATACCAAGTATAATAACACTGTCGCAACCATTGCGACACCTATTGATCGTTCATCTAAAGAACGATCATTCTAAAGACTGCTCATCAAGTCCTTCCCATTGGGGGGCTACTCTAACGCGACGTGACAGTGTCGTGCGCGGCGTTCTCTGAGACAGTAAGCACCGACAAGATCACAGGCTACATTACAGGAGACCGTCCAATGCATCGAAAATGGAACAAAGACGCAATCGCCCTCGAGATTCTCAGCATGTACGAGTCCGGCGAGAACCTCAACTATTCCAGCGTCGCCACCAACAACCTTTCCCTGCTGCGTGCTGCCACCCGCTACTTCGGCACCTGGGAAGACGCTGTCCGCTTCGCCGGTCTGGACTACGATTCCATCCGCCGCTACAAGTCCTGGAGCCGCGAGCGCATCGTCGCCCGCGTTAAGGAGCTGCACGCGCAGAACGTGGATCTGTCCTGGCGCAATGTCTGCCTGAATGTGGACCCCCAGCTCGCCGCCGCCGCCACCAAGAAGAGCCACTTTGGGTCCTGGCGCGAGGCCCTGGAAGCCGCCGGCCTGGACTACGACTCCATCCGTCGCTACCGCGAGTGGGATGACGATCGCATCATTGAAATGGTCCGCGCGTTCCACCGTGACGGCAAGGAGCTGAACGCCAAGAATATGGAGCTTGAGGACATCACCCTCATCACGGCCGCTCGTCGCCGCTTCGACTCCTGGCACAAGGCCCTGACCGCCGCCGGCCTGGACTACACCGAGATCGTCCACCGCGCCCCCTTCAAGCGCGGCCTGGGACGCGGCCAGAGCAAGCGCGCCGCCGTCGCCAAATAGGGCCTATTGAACTACGCCCGGACCTTTTATTCAGGGGTCCGGGCGTTTCTATGTCTCCTTAACAATCCCCCGCCGCTGTGCGACACTGAGGTTATGGAATACAAAGAGGCTATGGAACACGCGGAATTCACGATTCAAATCCGCCGCGAGGCGCTGAGTTCAGGCGAAGACGTCTATGTCGCCCTGTGCTTAGAACTTGACATCGTCAGCCAAGGCGATACAGCGGAGTAAGCCAAAGTGAACGTGACGGATGCCGTCGAAGCGTTCTTTGAAGTCGCTTCACCCTCCGAAATCGAACGTCGGCTGCCTTTTCGTCTTCGCTCCCATTCCGATCTTTTCCTGACAAGCATCGAGGTCTCTCTTGGGCAAACTGCGCGTTCTGTCGGGGCGGGAAGTCTGTGAAGTTCTGCTCAGGAACAGTTTCTCTTCCGCCCGGCACGGCAAGGGCGACATGACATCTACCACAAGCAGACCACTGACACGACTATCATGGTTACGGTCCCACTGCACCGGGAACTTGCGATAGGTAGACTGTCTTCTATCATTCGACAATCCGGGTTGCCGCGCGGCTTGTTTGAAGCGTGACCACCCGAACTATAGGCGCTTTCGGAAGTATGTTGCCGACTCTTCATAGCCCAGCGCCTCGTAAAAGTCCGCCGCCCGCCGCGTTGCCAGCGCGACATCTTCGCCTCCCGTTCCGTCGCCAACGCCTCGAACGCCTCCGTCAGAATCCGCCCGATGCCCTGCCGCCGAAGCGACTCACCGACCATGATCTCCTCCACCCAGGCCACGCGACCATTGGCGAAGAACGTCAGGTGGTCG
>JANLUQ010000007.1:0-18425 GCA_031363565.1 Armatimonadota bacterium
GGGCAAAGGCGACGGTCAAACCAATCATGTGGAGCGCTTCAACAATGTGCTGCGCCAGCGGTTAGGACGCCTGGTGCGTCGGACGCTCTCGTTCTCGAAGAGTGATGTGATGCACGAGGCTTGCCTGCTCCTGTTCTTGCATGAGTATTCTTGCACGAGCACAACCAGCGGACCAGGCATAAGCCCAGGAGAATCAGGCTCCATTAAGCCACTACCCTTCTATTTACCCACCCTTCCCTGGCGCAACTGCAACCGCCCCAAGGGAGAGGTCGGCGCGTGCGCCGGGGGTAGGCTTCACCACCCGGTCAATCGCGACCGCCATTTCCAATAGGGCGCGCAGGTCGGCTAAGGGCAACATGGTCGCCGAGTCGGATAGCGCCTTTTCAGGCGTCGGGTGGACCTCCAAAAAGAGTGCGTCTACGCCCACGGCGACGGCGGCGCGCATCAGGGCCGGGATGAACTCGCGCTGGCCGCCGCTCGTGGTCCCCTGCACGCCCGGCTGCTGGACGGAATGTGTGGCATCGAAAACCACGGGATACCCGAACGCACGCAGGATGGGCAGCGAGCGCATGTCCACGACGAGGGTGTTGTAGCCGAAGCTCGCCCCGCGCTCGGTCAGCAGTAGGTTTTGATTCCCCGTCCCCGTCACCTTCTCCACGACGTTTTTCATGTCCCACGGGGCCAGAAACTGGCCCTTCTTGACGTTGACGACGCGCCCACTTTCGCCTGCCGCGAGGAGCAGATCGGTCTGACGCGAGAGGAATGCCGGGATTTGCAGCACGTCCACGACTTCCGCGACGGGTTTCACCTGCCACGTCTCGTGGATGTCCGTCAGGACCGGGACGCCGAATTCGGCCTTGATGGCGGCTAATATCTCCAGACCGGCTTCCAGAC
Source organism: Armatimonadota bacterium (assembly GCA_031363565.1). Taxonomy (GTDB): domain Bacteria; phylum Armatimonadota; class Armatimonadia; order Armatimonadales; family Capsulimonadaceae; genus JANXMY01. Next base: position 895 of record JANLUQ010000007.1, read on the forward strand.
CGCCCCCTCGGAACGAGCCGGAGGAGGTGCGGTTGGCCTTGTCGAAGGAGGCTTTGAAGATATAGGGCAGACCCAAATCGCGGCAGACACCTTGCGCGTGCGCGGCGACCTCGCGGCACAGGTCCAGGCTCTCGATAACGCACGGCCCGGCGATGATGGCGAGGGGAGCACCTCCACCGATGGGACAACCTCGCGCGAAGACCTGCTTCATGGTTTTTTCTTCCCTTTCTCGGCAAGTATTTCTTGCAGGAATGCGATGTAACGGGGCATGATGACTTGCCAGTCAAAGCTTCGAAGGCAGTAGTCACGGATTTCGGCGCGGTATGTTGGGTTGTCACGCACCGCCGTCTCGATCGCGCTGCCAAGGTCGTCCTTATCACGATCCACCACATAAATCCATTCTCGTGACAAATCCAGGTTGTGCGAAGCTTCCGGGCTGAGGACAAGAGACAGCCCGGATGCCAGGGCCTCACTGACGACACCGGCATGGCCTTCGCCATCGCTCAACAGGACCAAACATGCATATTCCGTCAGCTCATCGCGGACCTGGTCGCGGCTCCATTCTCCAAGATAATGCGTATTGCGCTCATTCACCTCAAGATCCGTCCCCGGTTCCATTGGCCCGGCGAAGTCACACTGGACGGTATGCGGATCAAGAGCTTTTGCCAGCAGACCCTGCTTCTTGCGCGGCTCGATGCGCCCCAGTACGATGGCCTGTCTGGTCGGGTGCGGCGCACAGCGGAATTCGGCACAGTTGATCCCGTTAGGCAGAACGAACATCTGGGCACGACAGCCCAGCTTCTCGAACATTTTTTTGATCTCATCGCTGATCAAGATCAAATACGGCGCGCGAGACATCGCTCTGAATGTGCGCCGATAAGAAGAGTACCATTTATCCGGGAATGCTGCGTAGCCGTAATGCGTCGAGATGACCAAGACGAATGGAAACAAACGTGCCGCCACGTTCCAATACGCGCTCATGGAATCCAAATGCAAATGGACGACATCATACTGCCAGGGACGTGCCTTCAAGATCACCCGGAGTTTCCGCACCGCCCGAAATGCGCGGGCGTGCTTGACGCTGTCATTCAGAATTGCAGCCTCATGTCCTGCCCGCTCCAGCGCACATTTCTGCTGCCAGATCAGGTTCTCTACGCCGCCCCAGCGCGGCGGCGGAATAGGAATGCCGCCTCCCAACACGAATAAAACTTTCAACCTAGGTTTTCTCCCTCGGAATACCGGAGGCAGCGCGCAAAAAAGAAACCGAGGCCAGCATTCTCCGCACCTGATCGGGGCTAAGACATGTTCGTGACCGGCGTAAATAGACGTAACGGAGATATTCGCTCATCGCAACGCCTAAGCGCCGCGCCGCAAGACCGAATTGGCCTTGCCGACAGCCATGACAGGCAATATTGATCTGGGCGGCGGCTAGGCGGCGCGCATGAGTTGCCAGCCAATGCTGAGTTCCCCGAGCGAGGACGCGGGCCTGATCGGCGGTCAGACCCGGCAGCGCCGCCGCCTTTTGGCGGACGTACACTTCGCCCAAAAACATCAGATCTTTTTGCTGAGAGAGATTGCCGGCATGGGAACGGTAGTTCAGAAGCGTTTCACCCACGACGGCGAACTCGCCATGCTGGGCGAGGCGCAGCCAGAGGTCCCAGTCTTCCAGGGAAGCACGCGGCAAACTCGGCATCGGATCGAACAGGGCCGATGCCTCCCTCACCGCCTCAAGCGCCGTCCGTCGGAGAAGGACCATACCGGCAGTGACAATGCAGCAATTGACCGCCAGCACCGAGAACGTTGTCGGCGCGTCTGAAGGCCACGCAGTCACTTGACCATCAACAACGGCTTTACGATGCTGAATGGCACGCTCCAGGCTGCCGTTACGAGAGGGTTGCGATCTCTCATTGATGGAACGAGCGATCGCATGGGCCGCCACTGCCTCGGGATGCGCGGCCAGAGCGGCATGAAGCTTCGCCAAAGTGTTCGGCTCCCAAAGATCGTCGGCATCCAAAAATATGACAAAACGCGTCTGAGGGCTGCTTTCTTCGTACCCACGATTGCGCGCTCCCGACAACCCAGTGTTGTCTTGATGCACAGCGCGGATACGAGAGTCACGCGCCGCAAACTGTTCGGCAAGCGTCTTCGTAGCGTCATGCGAACCGTCGTTGACGATAATCAACTCCCACTCCGAAACAGTCTGAGACAGGATGCTTTCTACGGTTTCAGGCAGATACTCCTCAGCGTTGTAAGCAGGGACAATAATAGTAATCAATCAGGAGACCAAGGCTTTGGACAGGGCCGCCGTGCCGCGCGCGGCTTCATACTCGCGCTTGTAAAGCGCCTCGATGCGGTCCGTCATCAGACTCAGCGAGAAGTAAGCCCCGACGCGCTCCCGGCCTGCGGCCCCCAGGCGCTTCCGCAGGAAGGCGTCCCCAGCCAGCCGGGCAATGGCGTCCGCCAGGGCGGGGGCATCGGAGGGGGGCACGAGCAGTCCGGTCTCGCCCTCGACGACCATCTCCGGCGTCCCGCCCGCGCGGGTTCCGATGACGGGCTTGCCCAGCGCCATCGCCTGCTGGACGACGGCGGCGCACGGCTCGTTCCAGGTCGAGGGCAGGGTCAGGATGTCCAGGGCGGCGATGACGTTGTTGACGTCGCCCCGGAACCCGGCGAAGACGACGCGCTCTTCCAGGCCCAGCCGTCCCACGGCATCGCGAACGGCGGCCTCGGACGGCCCATCGCCGACGATGATGAAGCGAATGGGGTAGCGGTCGCCCAGGAGTGCGGCGGCTTGGAGCAGAACTTGATGCCCTTTTTCGGGTGCGATCCGCCCGACGATACCGACGGTCAGGCAATCGTCGGGGATGCCCAGGCCATGCCGGATGCTCTGGGGGGAAGCTGTCGTCTGAATGAACTCCTCGATGTTCGTGCCATGATGGATCACCTCGACCTTATCGGGAGCGACGCCGCAGGCCAGCAGGGTCTCGCGCACGGAGGCCGAGACAGTGACCAGGCGGGTCCACAAGACCTGGCTGTAGAGCCATGAGCCAAACCGGTTTTTGAAGGGGTAAGGCATGTGCCGGGTCAGGATGCGGACGGGAACGTGGGCGCGGAGGGCGGCGGTCGGCGGAACGATCATGTCGGTGCTCCAATGGGCATGGAGGACATCAATCTGCTTCTCCCGGAGGAACCGATACAGGGCGCCATAGTCCTGCCAGTCGTTCTGCTTGCGGACCGTGATCGGCACCGTCGGCAGTCCCATTTGGCGCGCGCGCTCCTCGACGAACCGGCCCGGGCGGCAGGCGACGGTGACATCATGCCCGCGACGCTGGAGCTGCTGCGAGAGGTTAAGGGCATGAAGCTCCGCCCCACCCCAATTGGGGAACGCAGAAGCCACTTGCAGCACGGAAAGAGGCATGGACGCGGTTATCCTTTGGGCGCGGCGGGCGGCAGGCCATAGGCAGCGCAAACGCGGGCGATGATGTCGGTGGTAGAACGGCCCGCGACCAGCAAAAGAAGACGCACAGCGCCGCCATAGGCACGCACAGCGGCGGCTTCGGGCAGGTCTTCCTCGCGGTAGTCGCCGCCCTTGACATAGACGGCAGGGCGGATCTCCTCGATCAGCGGAACGGGCGTCCGGGTCTCGAACGGGGTCACATAGTCCACACAGGCGAGAGCGGCCAGCATCTCCATCCGCTCGGCCAGCGGAACGATAGGCCGTAGGTCACCCTTGAACCCGCGCACCGACTCGTCCACGTTGACCGCGATCAGCAGCGCGTCTCCCAGGGCGCGCGCCTGGGCCAGATAGCGGATGAGGCCGACATGGAGCAAATCGAAGACGCCGATCGTGAAGACGACCGTTTCGCCCGACGCCTGCCGCGTCGCGACGATTCGGGCCAGTTCTTCGGATGTCTTGATCTTATCCATCGTCTTGTCCATCGTCTCGTCAGGCGCTGATGGGAAGGGCGATCCCACGCGGCTTCCTTTCGGGTAAGTTCATCCGCAGGCCGAGGGCGGAGATCACGGCGGGGACGCTCAGGTTCTGCATACACATCATGTCGAGGCGCGCGCAGATGCGGTCGCGGCAGGGGACACAGGGCAGCGTCCGGTCTATCAGCACGGCGCTGTTCTCGGTCAGCGGTCCGGTTCGGTCCGGGTCGGCCGCGCCTGAGAGCACCACAAGCGGCGTGCTCACGGCGGCCCCGATATGCATCGGGCCGGTGTCGCAGGTCAGCAAGGCGTCTGCGCGGGCCAGCACGGCCCCGAACTCTTTGACCGTCAGATGCCCGGCGAAGTTCAGGATGCGCTCATCGGCTCGGGCCACTTCGCGCGCCAAGCCGACCTCATCCAGCCCGTCCATGACCGTCTTGAACGACGCGGGCGCCCCCGTCACGGCCACTTTGACACCAGGCTGGGCGGCCCAGTGGGCGGCGACGGCGCGGAACCGCTCCAAAGGCCAGCGGTTGAGCGGGCGCGAGGCGGCGGGGTTGATGACAAGCAGCCGGTCGGACGCCGACACCCCGGCCTCAGCAAGCTTTCGCGCAGCTGCTTCACGGTCCGTGTTAGGAATGAAGAAATCCAAGGAGCGGTCCGAGAGCGGTTTGACGCCCAGCGGGGCCAGTTCCTTGTAAAAGTCGTCTACGGCATGGAGCACGCGGCCGGTCTCGGGCTGAATAGTCATGCACTTCGTAAAAGTCAGGCGCGTCCTCGCGCCGCTGGCCGCCGCCATCAGATACGATTTGGCGCTCGGATGCAGATTGATCACCAGGTCATAGCGCGCCCGAGCGACGCGCCATAGGAACGGGGCGAAGTGGTCGAGCCGCGAGTCCACGCCGCGCTTGTCGAATGTGATCACGTCCCGTACACAGGGATGACCTGCCAGGGCGTCCCCCATGCCGCCGCCGACGATGAAGTCAATGGCGATGCCTGGAAAGGCCGCATGGACCGCCCGCACCGAGGGTGTCGCCAGCAGGATGTCGCCCATGCCGCCGAACCGGATGAAGAGGGCGCGCTGGAAGCTTCGTGGCTGGAAGTTATGAGACTGAGTCATCTGAGAATGGGTCATCGCTGATCCGACGGGCACATTGATATTATACCGGATTTCGGCTGCCGGTTGCAAGGAGGCTCTGTTCCAGCAGCGAGAGTGCCGCCGCCTGCACGTCCTCGACATTCAGCGAGGCCATCGTGCCATCCGGCGATTCGAGAACGCGATGGCACGGACCGTAGTTTCCCCACTTGCGCGGATTGGTCGGCCCAAACAGGGACACGGTGGGCACGCCGAGCGCGACGGCGGAGTGCATGACGGCGGTGTCATTGCCGATGAACAGGCCAAGCTGCGAGACCAGCGCGAGCGACCCGCGCAGGTCGAAGGCACCCGCGAAAGAGACGATCCGCGCCCGCGTCTCGGGGGCGCAGCAGGACAGCACCTCCGCGGCGGCATCCCGCTCGTCGGGGCCTCCGATTAGCGCGATCCGCCGGTCGGGGTCCTGCCGGAGCAGGGAATCAGCGACCTGTGCGAAGCAAGCCGCACCCCAGCGCTTCCTGGGCAGGCTGGCGCCGGGCTGGATGCCGATAAGGCCGGCGCGTGGCACATCCGCACCCCACGCTTCTCGGAGCCGGGCACGCGCCTGCTTCGTCTCGTTCCCACCCACCCATAGTTCCAGGGCGGGATTGACCGGCGCATTGGGGGCGACGGCGTGCAGAACGTCGAAGTAGCAGGCGATCTCGCTTTTCTCCCGATCGTAGGGGACGCGGCGGTTCAGCAGCGGCCCGCGCCCTTCCGACTCGAAGCCGGCGCGAATGCGGATGCCGCCGAGCCAAGGCGTCAAGGCTGAGTGGAAGGAGCGGTTGAGGGCAAGGCACAGGTCGAAATGGCCCGTCCGCAGCCGGCGCACGAGGCTGAGGTAGGGCCGCCTCCCCCGGTCCGACTTATACGGGTCGAACTCGATGATCTCGTCCAAATACGGGTTGTTTTGCAGCAGAACGCGCGCATTCTTCCCGGTCAGCAGGGCGATATGAGCATCCGGCCACTGCGCCCGCGCCGCCCGAAAGATCGGGATCGCCAGCAGGGTATCGCCGATAAAGCGGAACTTGGTGGCAATCAATATGCGATGGATATCGCCCCGGACTTTCGGCTCATCAGGGCGGACGGCAGCCGCCGCTGGGCGAAGAGCCGCGACCTGCGGCAGCAAGTTCAAGGCGCCCCGGTTCAGCCGCAGCAGGCGTCGGGCGGCCAAAACGACCTCGTCAGGAGTGATCGCACGCAGGCAGTCGTAGCGCCCCTCGCAGGTCGGGTGGTTGCCGCAGGGCGCGCAGGGCAGGGCTTTATAGATCGCCTCAGACCGGTCGTCGAAAGGCCCGGTGACGGCGGGGTCGGTCGAGCCGAACAGGGCCAGAGTGGGCGTCCCGACCGCCGTCGCCAGGTGCATCGGCCCCGAATCGGCGCTGAGAAGCAGGTCGCAGCGCTGGAGGACGGCAGCCAAAATCTTGACAGAGGTTCGCCCCACAAGGTTGACCGGCCGGGCGCGCTGGGTTAGCCGCATCACGTCGGCGGCCAGGGCAGTGTCCTCCGCCCCGGACCCGATGAGGACGCAGGGGGTGTCCGCCAGCCCGTCCAGGGCAAGGGCGAAGGAGGCGGCAAACCAGCGTTTCTGCGGGCGAGTCGCACCGACATTAACGGCGAGGACGGGAACGTCCTCGTTGATTCCCGAGGCGGCGAGGAGCGCATCCGAGGCGGCTTTCGATTCGGCGTCCACGGCCACGACAAGGCGGCGGGCATCCCGGTGCGCTCTCGCCGGGAGCGGCATCGTGTCCAGCATGGCATCGGCCATATGGGTCGCGCGCGTCTGCCGCAGGTCAGTCAGGAAGCGGTTCATGCCGCGTCCGCCCTGACCCACCCGGCGCGGGGTGCGTGCCAGCCAGGCGGCGGCGGCATAGGCGGAGAGGGGCGGTAGGATCACGGCATCCGTGTACTTGCCGTCCCGGAGCAGCCGGTATGTCTGCACCACACGCGCCCAGCTTCCGCGTGCCGTGCGGGCGATGATCATGTCCAGGTCGGGGTTATTTTGCAGGACTTCCGCCGCCGCTCCCGCCCCGACGACGGTGTCAATCCGGGCATCGGGATAGGCACGCCGCAGCGCGGCGATGGCCGGCGTGGTCAGCAGGGCATCCCCCATATAGTTCATGTTGACGACCAAAAACTTACGCATCGTTGTTCAGTTTACCCGAAAATCGGCCATCTGCGCGACCGCCGCCAGCACATCGGCGGGCATGATCCGTGCCATGCACACCGCCCCGGCCTCATCCGAGGGGCGCTTTCCCAGAACCATCATGCTGGGCGCGGGGTCATGCAGAACGATATTATTCACCCCGTAAGGCCCGTGCCGGGCGGGGTCCGTCGCCCCGAACAGGGCAATAACGGGCGTGCCGACGGCCACGGCAATGTGCATCGGGCCGGTGTCCGCAGTCACCAGCAGATCACAGGCGGCGAGGACGGAGGCAAGCTCGCGCAGGGTCGTCCGACCTGCCAGGTCAACATACCCCCCCGTCAAGGCAGGCGCGATCTGCGCGACCACTTCGGCATCGTGCTGGTCGCCGACGAAGACGATGGCTTGCCCAGATGCCACCAGCACCGATGCGACGGTCGCCCAGCGGTCGGCGGGCCAGCGCTTGTAGGCGCGGGACGCCCCGACGTTGAGCGCGATCCATGGGCGCGGCAAGCCCGAAAGCCATTTGTCCGCCTGTTCCATCCCTTCCGCTGCCAGGTATGGCTGCGGCGTGAACTCCAGGTGCGGCGCATGGACGCCCAGGGCCTCGGCGAAGCCGTACAGCAGATCTACTTCGTGCCGGTCCTGCGCCCGGCCAGGGACAATCGGGTGAGTCAGGAACAGGGTGTTCGCCTCCCGGTTGCGGTCCCAGCCCACACGCACCGGCGCCCCCGAGAGGCGCGTCACCAGGCCGCTGAGTAAGAGCCCCTGCATGTCCAGCGCCACGTCATAGCGCCCCGCCTTTAGCTCCGACCGGAGTGCTCGCAGATTGCCAAGCGAGGGCTTGTCCGGCATCACATACAGGCGGTCAATATTTGGGTTACCGCGCAGGACATCCGCGCAGCGGCGGCGGACCACCCAGCCCATGGTCAGGCGCGGCGCGGCCTCTTTGATCGCCGACACGACCGGCAGGGCGTGGATGACATCGCCGATGGAACTGGTTTTGACGACCAGCAGGCGCGAGATGTCAGTGGGCAGCGGCAGGGGTCGGGGCATTTTCACTCACTTCTGTCGCTTCCGCGCCCAGCGGGGGCGGCACGCGCCAGCGGTCGTGCAGCCACAGCCATTGGTCGGGATACTGCCGGATGATGTCTTCAATGATCTTCGTGAGTTGGGTCATGATTCGCAGCACATCGGCGTCTCTGTCCCCGGTCGACTCGGCGACGATGCCCGGCCCCATGACTATCTTGTAAGTGCCATCCGGCTGGCGCGGGCAGAAGAGCGGCAGCAATGTCGCGCCAGTTTTAAGGGCCAGCACGGCGGGGCCGGCGACCGTTCCAGCCAGCTTCCCGAAGAACGGGACAAACACGTCCTCGGATTTCTGGTCGGGGACGATGGCGATGCGCCCGTTCTCGCGCAGCGTCTTGAGCAGCGCGCGGGGCGAATCGCCGCGCCGGTGGACCGTGTTGCCACCATTACCACGTATCTGGTCGGTGAGCGCGTTGAACTTCTCGTCCTCACTCTGTCGGGCGATGACCATGATCGGATGCCCTGCCAGGGCCAGGTATTTCGCGCTCCACTCCCAGTTCCCTAAATGCGCTGCGATGAGGATCACGCCCTTGCCCCGCGCCTCGGCGGCCTCCAGAGACTCCATTGAGTCCAGCTTGACCCTGTCCCGGATCTCGGCAAAAGTCATATCCGAGCCTTTCAGGAACTCGACCAGCATAGCGCGGGTGAAGTGCTGGAAGACGCGCTTGATCAGGTCTTGCCGCTCCCGCACGGTGAGCGAGTCGCCGTAGGCGATCTTCAGGTTCTTGTCGGCCACGTTGCGGTAGCGCGCGGAAAGGTGATAGGCCAGAGTCCCCGTCACGGTTCCCCAGGCCAGCGCAGATGTCCAGGGAATACGGCGCAGGATGACGAAGAGCACCCAGAGGGTCGTCCGCACGAAGCCCTGCCAAAATTGTTTACTGATACGCATAGGAAGAAAGAGCGGCCTTATTTCAGCCGGGCCATAACCTGCTCGATGAACCGCGCCTCATCCTCGACGGTCATCTCAATACGCAGGGCGTAGACGGGGAGGCTCCCCACCTCAACCGGGTGGGGCCACTTCACGGCATCCTTTTCGGTCATCACCAGGGCGTCCGCGCCGGACTGCACGGCGGCGCTGAAAACAGCCTGTGCATCTGTAGGGGTGATCTTATGATGGTCAGCCCACGCCTGCCGGCCGACAACTTCGGCGCCCACTTCACCCGTCAAGGTTTCGACGAACGACTGCGGCTGCGCGATGGCGGAGGCGGCATAAACGCGCCGACCAGCTAGTCCGGCGAGCGTCTGCACCGGGGCCGATAGGTCAGCGGCGGGGACAAAACCGGCAGCGCGGTGGTCGGCAAAGAAAAGCGGTGCGTTCGGCGCTAGGGCGGAGACCTGAGCTGCCAGAGCCTGCCGCTCGGCGGGCGTCAGCCCACCCGCGCGGGTAGCGACAACGATATCTGCCCGGCGCAGGTGCCGCTTCGGCTCGCGCAGAAGGCCGCGTGGGAGCGGAAAGCCGTTATCGAATGGACGGCGCGCGTCCAGCAGCACGATATCGAGGTCCCGGCCAAGCTGCCAGAACTGAAAGCCATCGTCCAAAATCAGGGCGTCCAGCCCGAAGCGGCGCAGGGCCTCCCGGCCGGACTGCCGCCGGTCCTTCCCGACGAGGACGGGAACACGAGGCAAAGTCCGGGCGAGAAGGTGAGGCTCATCGCCGGCCTGTGCCGCCGAGAGGAAGACCTCACCCGCCGCATCCGAGACGACACGGACCGACCGGCTTTCGCCGCCGTGGCCCCGGCTCAGGACCGCGACGCGCTTTTCCTGCGCCTGCATCCGGCGGCAGAGAAGCTGTGTCATCGGCGTCTTGCCCGTACCGCCTACGGAGAGGTTACCGATGCTGACGACGGGGACCGGCAGCATGTCCCGCCGCCGCAGGCCCAGGCGCTCACCGGCCAAGTACGCTTCCAGGCCCGTGTCGTACAAAGCCGCGCAGCCGCCCAATACGCCGCGCAGAGCATCGGCAGGGAGGCCGGGCCGTCCCGGCTCGGCGATGACGCTCAGGAGATATTCTTCGATGACGCTCAGGAGATGTTCTTCCAGTGCTCCGGCATCTAGGCGCGACGCCACAGGCCCCACCCCACCCGCGCCTTGCCATCAGCCTCGACCGCGCCGACCTCGCGCTCGGCTTGATCCTCCAGAGCGGTGATCGCCGCGCCGACGCGCTCGGCCCACATCTTCTGGTCCTCCTCGCTCCGAGCGTCGGCGGGGATGTAGATCGGCTCGCCGTAGATCCAGACGACGCGCGCGAACGGCAGCGGGATCATGTACTTGTCCCAGGCGCGCATCAGCTTGCGCGGGTAGGCGCTGATGCCGGCGGGGATGATGGGGGAGCCGGATCGCTGAGCGAAGAAGATGGCCCCCGGCTGGACGACATGGCTTGGCCCACGCGGGCCGTCCGGCGTGTGCGCGAGGGTCGCCCCCGCCTTCAGGTGTTTGGTCACGGTCAGGGCGGCCTGCACCGCGCCGCGCGCCGAGGTCGAGCCGCGCACCGTGTTGATACCGCACCTCTGGAAGAGACGGTTCTGTAATTCGCCATCGCGTGATGTCGAGACCATCGCCCAATACCCCAGGTTGTGGAAAAAGGCGATGGGCATGAAGGTCCGCCCATGCCAGGAGACGAGGATAACGCCTTTGCCTTCCTTTTGCAAGGCGCGGACGCGGTCCTCGCCGACGACTCTTACGCGCAGGGTCGCCGAAAGCAGCCGGACGATCCAGTAGGCCAGAAATGGGATAAAACGCAACTTCATGGTAAGACTTCTTCGTCCAGCTCTCAGGGCAGTGCAGACACCACAAGGCTAGGGTCGAGGCGTTCCTCGTCTTCCCCTGCCTCTTTCCAGGGGAACTTCTTCTCGTGGAACCGCTCGTAGAGGTGCCGGTACAGGCCGTCCGTCCGGCGCATGAGATCGTTGTGCGTCCCGCTCTCGACGATCCGCCCGGCCTCCATCACCAGTATCTTATGGGCATTCTGGATGGTGGAGAGTCGGTGGGCGATCACCAGGGTCGTCCGCCCACGCATCAGTGTTTCCAAGGCTTCCTGCACCACTTTTTCGGACTCGGCATCGAGCGCGGAAGTCGCCTCATCCAAAATCAAGATGCGTGGGTCTTTCAGCAGGGCACGGGCGATGGCGATCCGCTGCCGCTGCCCGCCTGAGACCTGCTTGCCGCGCTCGCCGACGAGGGTATCATACCCGTTCGGCATCATCGCCGGGTTCGAGATAAAGCTGTGCGCGTTGGCCGCGCGGGCAGCCGCTTCAATCATCGCATCGGTCGCAAGCGGGTTGCCGTAGGCGATGTTGTCCCGGATGGTCCCGCCGAACAGAGTCGTCTCCTGGGGAACGATGGCGATCTGACGCCGCAGGGAGGCCAGCGTGACATGGCGCAGGTCGTGACCATCCACGCGGATGACACCGGCCTGCGGGTCATAAAAGCGCGGGATCAGGTCGGCGATGGTGCTCTTGCCCGCGCCGGAGGACCCGACGACGGCGACGACCTCGCCGGGGTTCATTGTAAATGAGATGTCGCGCAGGACAGGCGTATCCGGGTTGTAGGCGAAAGCGACGTGATCGAATTCGACCCGGCCCGCGACTTCGTGGAGCGTGACGGCGTCAGGCGCGTCTTGAATCTCCGAACGAACGTCCAGGACGTTCTGGAAGATGCGGTTGCTGCCCGCTTGGATCTGCTCCCAAGTGACTTTCGCGCCGCCGAGGTTGCTGACGCCGACGGCGACCTGATTCAGAACGTAGATGAACTGGACCAACTCTTCCAGCGTCAGCTTATGCGAGATGATCAGCTTGCCGGCGAACCAGAGGGCCAACGCGATACCCGCCGCGCCAATGACGTCAGTGACCGGCTTGAGCTTGGCGGACTGCCGGATGACCCGCATAGCGAGGTCTTTGGCCAGCCCGTTCTCCAGCCGGAATCGGTCCGAGGCGTACTGTTCCGCCCCAAACGACTGGATAATGCGGATGCCGCTGAAATTCTCTTCCATCAGCGTGTTCACATCCGCCAGCTTGTCCTGAGTCCGACCCGTGGTAGAGCGCACCAGGCGCGAGAGCCGGCCGATGCTGTAGACCATGGCGGGGACGGCCAGCAGGGCGGCACAGGAGAGAGGAACGGAGATCTGGAAGATCATCACAACGCCCACGATGATGGTGAACGGGGCAGGGGCCAGGTCCTTCAGCCCCGACACACTGCCTTGCAGCAGCGGGACATCATTGTTGATGGTGGACATCAGCGCGCCGGTGCGCTGCCGATTGAAGAAGCTCAGGGACAGCCCTTGCAGATGACGGTAGATGTCGTTTCGGAGGCTCAGGCCGAGCCTTTGCCCCGACTCGGCGAAGAAGACAGTCTGCCCGTAATAGAACAGGCCACGCACGGCGTAGATCACCACAATGGCGAGGCTGATAACATTGAGCTGCGTTCTCAGGCTCCCGGCATGCATGATGGCGAGGCTGATCAGGCCGAGCAGGCGGTTGTGCTTCCCAGCGGTTGTGTCAGCCCCACCGGTGCTTGCGTGGACGAACGCGCCCAGCAAGGCGGTGACTAGGAGCGACATGGCGCTGACGCCGACGGCGCAGCCAAGGGCGCCGAACAGGTAGCGGCGGTCAGGGCGGATATAGAACCACAAGCGGTTCCAAATGTCGCGCGACTTGTGCATGGTGTCTTAGTGTACCAGAAAACGCAGGCTCAGAAGCAGGACGAATGCCAGGGCGAAGGTCGCCGAGGTTTGCTCACGGTTCTTGAGGGCCTGCGCCCACTCGAAGCGGCCTGCTCCGGTCGTGCGCGGCAGGGGCGAGGGCAGCAGGCGCGGCACGCGACGGACATAGTCGAGGTAGGGCGTGCCAAACTTGGCCGTGAGAAACGACTCCTCGTAGAAGATGGCGGCCAGATGAAAGACGAGGAACAAGGCCACCATCAGGCCGACGCCCCATAGGCCCAGCCCGGAGATGAGGCCATAGCCGACAGCCAGCAGCAGGGAGCCGAAATAGAGAGGGTTGCGGACATAGGCATAAGGCCCGCCCGTGGCGATCTCGGCGTCTTTGGCGATATAGCCCGCCGACCAGAAGCGGACGATCTCGCCCAGGACGACGAGGGCGACGCCGGCCCCATAGGCGGCCCAGCCGCCATAATTCCGGTGCAATGTCAGCGACAGGGCCAGCAACAGCAGGGGGACAAGCCAGGTGAAGACGGTGCGGCGGCGCACCAGAAACGGCGGCTTCATGACTGGGGGTGGATTGTTTTCGGACACAGGCTTCTCGGTTTGGATCATGGCTGTTTATTTTGGGTCAGGACTGTTTATCAGGTGCGGCGCTTCCGCCGCCAGGTGTTCGTGCGGCAATGAGGTCCAGCAGCAACAGGGCGGCCCGCCGGACGCCGCCCGGCTCGCCTAGGTTGTCGCGGACCAGGTCTTGCAGGCGCTCCTTTAGCACCAGGATACGGTCCGGCTGGAGCAGCAGCTCGACGGCCAGATCGGCGATGGCCTGAGGCGTCGCCTCATCCTGGAGCAGCTCGGCAAAGAGCCGCTCGCCGGCGATGATGTTCGGCATCCCGATGTGGGTAATATTGAGATTCCGCCAGCGCCAGCGCCCTTCCAGGGCCATCATCCAGGAGCCGCGATAGACGATCACCATCGGCTTTTTCAGGATCATCGCTTCCAAAGTCGCCGTGCCGGACTTGGTCAAGGCGAGGTCGCAGCGCGCGAGGGCATCCCAGGTCAGTCCTTCGCAGATAACGAGTGGGGCGAGGCCAGGCCCGTGCGGGACCGGCGCGGGCCTCGCGCGGGCCTCGGCGGGCATCGCATCCGGCGGCAGGACCCAGCCCTCATTGGTGGCGAGCTGCGGTAGGGGCGGCGCCAGCGCGCTCTGCGCGATCTGGGCGAGCGTGTCCCCGGCCTGCGTCATCAGGACATGCAGGCGGTCGGCATGACCGCCCGTGCGCTGTTCCCGGCGGATCAGTTTTTCCACCAGTGGGCGGACACCAGGCGATGGCAAGGCCAGGACGAACTGGACGCCGGGAATGCGCCGCGTGATCTCGCCCGCCGCACCCAGGAGGATGGGCAGGATATGCCGGATTTCCCCCTGCCGGCTCCCCGGCAGCAGCGCGACGAGGGGACGATGCGGGTCCAGCCCAAAACGCGTATGGAACTCTTCTTCCGCCAGGGTCGGCTTGACCAGGTCCAGCAGAGGATGGCCGACGAAATGGGCGTCTGCGCCGTCCCGACGCAGTCCTTCCTCCGACCAGGGGAAGGGGGTCACGATCCGGTCCGTCATCGTCGCTAGGTTGGACTTGCCGGTCCGCCTCGGGGCTGGCTTGCGCCAGGAGGAGGGCGGGAAATAGTAAAAGACTGGACAGGCCGTGTGCTTTTTCACCCAGCGCGCCAGCTTCACATTGAACGCGCCAGCATCAATCAGGACCAGGGCGTCGGGCGGGTCGCGCGAGATGGCGCGCATCATGTCCCAAAGCACCAGATACATGCCCGGGATCTTCGGCAGAGTGTCCGCGATGCCAATGGCCGCCCAGGGATCGCTGTCATGGCGCAGGCGGAAGCCCGCTTCGGCCAGGAAATGACCCCCGATACCCCACGCCTCGACCGGGCGCGGGTGTACCAGCGCGCGCAGGGTCGTCAGCAAGGCCGCGCCCTGCCGGTCACCGGACGGCTCTCCGGCCACCATCGCGATCCGCAGCGGCTTTTGCAAAGGTTCTTCCGACACCCGTTCACCCCCGTTACTGCCGGGGCGCATCGTTCTGGCGTCCATTCGAGCCAAAGCGGATATTGCGGATGAAGTCCAGCAGATAGTCCCGCTCCGGGCTGGAGGCGACCTCTTCGTCAATGGTCTCGATCGCCTGAGACATGTTCATCTGCGAGCGATACAGCAGTTTGTAAGTCTGCTTGAGATCGGCCCGAACGGGCGAAGAGACGCCCGAGCGGCGCAGGCCGATCACGTTCAGGTCCAACACCTTGCAGGGGCGACCGTCAGCCATCATGAAGGGGGGGATGTCTTGGACTACTTTGGAGTAGCCGCCGATCATCGCCAGCCGTCCGATCCGCACGAACTGGTGGACGCCGACGAAGCCGCCGAAGTTGACGCGCTCCTCCACCTCGACATAGCCGGAAATGCCGGTCATGTTCGCCATGGTGATACCGCTGCCGATCCGGCAGTTGTGGCCGATATGGGAATAGGCCATGATCAGGTTATCGTCACCGATGCGCGTCTCGTTTCCCGCGCCGGCTGCGCGGTGGATGGTCACATGCTCGCGGATGATATTATTGTTGCCGATGACCAGGAAACTCTTTTCGCCCTTGAATTTCCGGTCCTGCGGGATGCCGCCAAGGACGGCGCCGGGGAAGATGTCGCAGGCGCTGCCGATGGTGACATACGGCTCAATGACGACATGGGGCCGCAGGCGCGTCCCGTCCCCGATGGCGGCCTCGGCCCCGACCACGGCGTAGGCGCCGATCTCGACATCGGTGCCGATCTCGGCGCTGGGATCAATGCTGGCTGTAGGGTGGATCTTCATGCAGGGATGGTGTCTTTTCCGCGTTGACGATGACGAAGTTGACGATGACGAATCGAAGGAACGGCAAAGAAAGAATATTGAAGGAAGGCCGTAGGTAGGCGCTAAAAGGAATTGACCAGTGCGAACATGATCTGCGCCACCGCCACTTCCTGGCCTCCCACGCGGGCGGTGCAGCGCACCTTGCCCATGTTGCTGCGGATACGCAGCAGTTCCGTCTCCATTTCCAATGTATCGCCGGGGACGATGGGGCGGCGGAACTTGACCCCGTCCAATGTCCCCAGATAGGCCAGCTTACCCTTGTGTTCCTCTACCGAAAGGATCATCACCCCGCCAACCTGGGCCATCGCCTCAATAATGAGGACGCCCGGCATTACCGCCCGCTGGGGAAAGTGCCCCTGAAAGAACGGCTCATTGGCCGTCACATTCTTGATTCCGACTGCCCGCTTGCCGGGTTCCAGTTCTAGTATCCGGTCCACCAGCAGGAAGGGATACCGGTGCGGTAGGATCTTCTTGATCTCATCAATATCGAGTACAGGCAAAGTGGTCTCCTCTGAGGACTCTACGATAGCAAACGCGCGAGGCGCGTGTTCAAGGCGTGGCTGGGCTTGACAGCGATTATGTGTGCTTGCAGCGGCGCGCCAACAAGTGCCAGGTCCCCGATTAGATCAAGCAGCTTATGGCGAGCCAGCTCGTTCAGGAAACGCGGCGGCGTCATCACCCTGCCGTCATCATCGGCCAGGAGCGCACCCGAGTCGCTCAGGGCGAGGACATTGTCATAGGAGGCGCCCAGGGCCAGGCCATGCGCGTGGAGCATCGCCAGTTCGGAGCGAAAGCCGTAGGTACGCGCGGGGGCGATTTCCTCCGCATACCTTTGTGCATACGCTCCCGCCGCCGGATCGAATGTCATCCCCTGTGTCCCAATCGCCGAGCGGTCAGGGTAATCCAGCACTACGGTCACCTGGAATCGGTCGGCAGGCATGACGATGATCGTCGAGCTGCCCTCAACGATCAGCATAGGCGTCTGAAAGGTCAGGAAGCTGATCCCGTCCCCATGCTCCTGGAGACCTGCCTCCTGAATGAGCGCGACGAACGGGGCAGCGCTGCCATCCCCTGCCGGCATCTCCCCGCCCTTAAATTCGATCAAGGCATCGTCCACGCCCAAACCCGCGAGGGCTGATAGGACGTGTTCGACGGTCTGTACCTCCAGGCCGTTCAGACCCAGACGGGTGCAGCGGGATGTGTCGGTGACATTCACCGCGCGGGCCGGGATTTCCTGCCCGCCGACCCGGTCTCGAAAGGTCAGCCCGGTTCCCGCCGGGGCGGGCAGGAAACAGACGGCGGCGTCGGCCCCAGAGTGCAGGCCGACGCCTTCATAGACTTGACTAGGGGCGGCCAGCGTGCAGCGCGGGCGCTCCGTCACTGGCGGGCGCTCCGTCACTAGGCTGTCCCCTGCCCTTTTGCTTTTTCTTTCGCCAGCTCTTCCTCCAGGACCGCCAGGCGCTCCTCGAGCTTTTTGAGCTGCTTGCTCAGGTCGGGCAGCTTGCCATAGAGCGCCTGCGAACGCATCTCCTGCCCATGCGGGCGGGAATACATGCCGGAGACGAACGACTGCGGCGGCAGATCGCTGATGACGCCGGCCTTAGCGGCGACGATGCTGCCGTCACCGATGGTGACGTGGTCCTTGATGCCAACCTGGCCGGCTAGGATGACGCCGTTGCC
>JANLUQ010000026.1:0-12386 GCA_031363565.1 Armatimonadota bacterium
TCACGCCGGCCCAGGCGAAGGCCGCCGCCGTCAAGAAGATTCCCGGTAAGGCGCTCTCCGCCAAGTACGAGTTCGAGGATGGGCACTGGCAGTACGCGGTCCTGGTCAAGAATAAAAAGGGCGAGATGTACGAGGCGGAAGTCAACTCAATGACGGGCCGCGTGACGGCGACCGAGAAGACCACGCCCGCCGAGGAAGCCAGCGAGGCCGCCGCCGACAAAAAGGCCGCGCAGAGCAAGAAGCCCTAACGACCGTATGCAAAAGACTTCGCCGCCACTCTTTTTCTTAACGGCCTGGTCCCTCCTGGGGGCCGGGCCGGCACTCGCTCAGACCGCCGCCGGGCCACTGACGCTGGCGCAGGCAAGCGCTCAAGCAGCCCAGTCCAGCCCAGCGCTCACCAGCGCCGCGCAAAGTCTGGCCCAAGCAGGTGCCCGCGTCGGTCAGGCGCAGGCGCAGCGGCGGCTCCAGATCACCTTCAACAGCACCGCCTCCCTGTCGAACGCCAATGTCTACCAGCCGCCCCCAGCCCAGGAGACGTTTGGCACCCTGCAAAACACCCTGACCATTCCCCTACCCATCGGCGCGCGGCCCCGTCTTGCGATCACGCAGGCCCAGGCGCAATTCGGGGCCGCCCAGGCGCAGTTCGATTCGGCGCGGCTGGCTCTGACCGCTCAGGTCGCCTCGGCTTACTTTGACCTGCTGCGGAGGCGGGCATTGCTGGCCGTGGCCCAAGAGACTCTGGCATCCGATCTGCGCGCCCTGGGGGACGCCCAGAAGCGCAAGGCGGCGGGCGATGTGGCCCAGCTCGACGTTTTGCAGGCGCAGGTGCCGGCGGCATCGGCCCAGGCCGCCCTGGACGGAGCGGAGAACGACCTGGCCGTCGCTCGGCAGACGTTCAACAGCGTTCTGGGCCGCCCCCTCGATGCGGATACTGCCATCGCCGATGTCGCCGCCGCCGCGCCCCTGCCTTCCTACACGCTGGACGAGGCGCGGGCATTCGCCGTGCGGCGCAGCCCGGACGTGCGCGCCGCCGACGCCACGGTGCGCGCCGACGAGGCTGCAGTGGCGGGTGCCCGGTTGTACCGCGAGCCGGCGTTTTCCATTCAGGCGATTGACATCCGCTCCAAAGATGTCACCGCATTCTCCCGCGAGGACACCCTGCAAGCGGCCGTCACCGTGCCGCTGTCCGACGGCGGCCTGGGCCGGGAGCAGGTGCGCGAGGCCCAGGCCGCGCTGGCCGGAGCGCGGGCGCAGGGCGAGGCGACGCGCCGGACGGTGCTTGCCGGTGTCAGCGCCGCTTACCTGACGGCGGGCAGCCGCCGAAGGCAGCTTGCGGCGGCCCTGGTGACGCAGCAAATCGCCCAGGAGACCTATGACAAGACGCGCCTGGGCTACCAGAACGGGCTGTTCCCGCTCCTCAACGTGCTGAACGCGCAGGCGGCCTTGACGCAGGCGCGGATCGCCTACACCCAGGCGATCTACGATGCGGCGGCGGCGGCGGCGGGCCTCTCCGCCGCGTTCGAGGGCGCGGGCGGACGAGGAACGCCCTGATGCGAAACGATATGATGCGAAACGACATGATGCGAAACCATACTTTCCTGCTTCTCTCGCTGCTTGTTCTCCCGCTGCTTGCCGCCCTCGCTGCCGGATGTGGGCACGGCAGCGGCGATCCGGAGGCGGGGGCAAAGGATCCGCCTCCGCCGATCGTTCAGGTCACCGCCGTCACGCGCGGGACTTTGGAACGGCTGACGCAGGCCACAGGGACATTGCAGGCGATCCCTGCCCAGGAAGCCAGCCTCAGCCCACCTGTCGCCGGTGTCCTGGACGGCCTGTTCGTCCGCTATGGGCAAACGGTAGGCAAGGGGCAGGTCATCGCACAGCTTTCGACCCGGCAGCTCGTCGGCCAGATCCAGCAGGCCCAGGCGACCATCGGGCAGAACCAGGTTCAGGTGCAGCAGGCCCAGGCGAACGCTTTGCAGCAGCAGGCGCAGACGCGCACCTCGATCCTCCAAGCGCAGGCGGGGCTTGCGAACGCGCGCGCCGCTCTGTTAGGAACGCAGGCGACCTTGACCGGCAGCGAGGCGAGTCTGCGTAATGCCCAGCAGAGCCTGGATCGGGCGCGGACGCTCTACGGCGATGGGCTGGTGGCGCAGAAGGATGTCGAGGCAGCGCAGCTTTCCCTCCGCACGGCCCAGGCCCAGCGCAATGCCCAGGAGCAGACGGTCGCGGGCCAGCGGCAGACGGTCGCGGGCCAGCAGGCCGCTGTGGCGGCGGCGCAGGCGGCGGGAACCCAGGACTTCGTCAAGCGCCAGGACGTGCTGGTCGCCCGGCAGCAGGTGCGTAACGCGCTCGGGGCGCTGACGACGGCGCGCGCTCAGGCCGCCCTTTATACACTGCGCGCCCCACTTTCGGGCCAGGTGAGTTCCGTGGGGGCGACGGCGGGCGAGACGGTTGACACCACGACCAAAATCGCCGTCATCGCCGACCTGAGCCGTTTGCAGCTCAAGATCAGCCTCCCCGGCAGCATCGTCGCACAGGTCCACCGGGGGCAGCCGCTGCTCTTTACCGTCGGCGGCCTGAAAGGCCGGGTCTTCCGCACCAGCATCGAGTCCGTCGCGCCCAGTGCGGATGCGACGACCGGCACGGTGCCCGCGCTGGCCCTGGTTATGAACTCCAGCCGCCTCCTTCGGGACGACACCATCGCCCGCGTCCAGATCGTTACGGAGCGCCGCGAGAGCGTCTTGATCGTGCCGCGCGCGGCCATCCTTTCCGACCCCGACACGGGCAAAAGCAGCGTGGTGACGGTAGGAGGAGACAACATCGCCCATGTCGTTCCGGTCGAGACGGGGCTGTCGGTGGATGGCCGGATAGAGATCGTGAGCGGGGTCATGGAAGGGCAGAAGGTGGCCATCTCGGGCCAGTATGGCCTGCCGGACGGTGCGAAAGTGCAGGTGCAGGCGGCGGCGAGTCAGGATGCGCCCACCGGGACACCCCCCGCCGACGTGCAGCCTGGGGCGGGGTCGCACGATACGCCCAGCCTGAACACGCAGACCACGCCCGCAGCATCGGGCAAGGCGAGCGCCCCGACGCCCGCGGCACCGGCCTCGTCGGTGCCGGCCACCTCTGCGCCAAATGGGTCGGGAGTGTCCTCACATGGGCCTTAGCGCATTTATCCAGCATTACCGGAAGGCCATTCTGCTGCTGACCGTCCTGCTCTGCCTGGGCGGGTTCTATGCCCTGCAGGCTTTGCCGGTCGCCATCTTCCCCGACCTGACCGCCCCGCGCATCATCGTGACGGCGGAGGCCGGGGATACCCCCATCCCGACGGTCCTTGCCAATATCACCCGGCCCCTGGAGAACGCCGTGGCGGGCGTCCCCAATGTCACCCGCGTCCACTCGCTGACCGAGCGCGGGGGTGATGAGCTGGATGTCAACTTCAACTGGGGCACGGATATGACCGTAACGCTCCAGCAGGTGCAGGCCCGCATCATCCAGGTCCAGGCCACCCTGCCGGCGGGGACGAACGTGACGGCAGAGCGTCTGAACCCCTCTGTCTTCCCCGTGATGGGCTACAGCTTGTACTCCCAAACGGTGAGCGCGCGGGAGCTGCGCCGGCTCGCCCTTTACACCCTGCGCCCGCGCCTGCTGCGCGTGCCGGGTGTCCGCGAAATCGCCGTGCAGGGAGGGGACACGCCGGACTTCCTGGTCGAGCTGAATCCAACCGCCCTGCTGGCGCGCGGCATCAGCGCCTCGGATGTGGAGAGCGCGCTGGCGAAGAACAACCAGATCAACGCCGTCGGGCACTACGATCAGTCGTTCCTGCGCTACCAGATCCTCGTCTCGGGCTTGTTCGGAACCACCAAGGACATCGCGAACGTCACCGTCGCCGTCAAGAACCGCGTGCCGGTGACGGTCGGCGAGGTCGGGACCGTTCGGCAGAGCGTCGAGCCGCACACCGTCGAGACCAGCGGGGATGGTCATGCCGCCGTGCTCCTCAACATCATCAAGCAGCCGAGCGGGAACACGGTGCAGGTCTCAGACGGCATCAAGAAGACATTGGCCGACGCCAAGAGCCTGCTGCCGGCCGATGTCACCATTTCCAACTTTTACGACGAGGCGGACATCGTCATCGGGTCCCAGCACAGCGTCATCGAGGCCCTGATTCTGGGCGGAGCGCTAGCCCTGGTCGTGCTGATGCTGTTTTTGGGCAACCTACGGACGGCGGCGATCGTGCTAATCATCCTGCCGCTCACCGTCATCATCACGTTCGCCCTGATGAAGATTCTGGGGCAGACGATGAATATCATGACCCTGGGCGCACTCGCCGTCGCCCTGGGCCTGGTGATTGATGACGGCATCGTGGTCGTGGAGAACATGTTCCACGAGCTGGAAAGCGGCAAGGAGCGCTCCGAGGCCATCGCGGCAGGCTTGAAGGCGATTACGCCCGCCATGATCGGGTCGTCGCTGACGACGATGGTCGCCTTCCTGCCACTGACTTTTTTGAACGACCTGACTGGCCAGTTCTTTGGGCCGCTGTCTCTTGTGATGATCGCGACACTGGCCGTGGCGCTGGCCCTGTCGCTGCTGCTGATCCCCATCCTTGCGGGCTGGCTGCTGCCGCCTCGGGCCGAAGCGGCGGCAGAGAAGCCGTCCCTCGGGGCGCGCATTTTAGGCTTCTTCCCACGGCAGTTCGACCGGATCGTGCGCCTCTACTCGCGCATTCTGGGCTGGTGCCTGCGCCGCCGGGTTGTCGTCCTGCTGCTGCTGCTGCCGCTGGTCTTCGGCACTTATCTCCTGTACAGCCGCATCCAGACCGGCTTCTTCCCCGAGTTCGACGAGGGCGGATTCGTGCTCGACTACCAGCTCCCCGCCGGCACCTCGCTGGCGGAGACGAGCCAGATGGCGGGCCGGATCGAGACCGTGCTGGCGCACACGCCCGAAGTGGCGGCCTGGTCGCGCCAGACGGGCGCGCAGAATGGCTTTGCCATCACGACCCAGAACTACGGCGACATGACCGTGCGCCTCAAGTCGGACCGGACGCGCGACATCAATGCCGTCATGGACGATGTCCGCGCGCAGATCGTCGCCAAGTACCCGGCTGCCGATGTGGATTTCCATCAGACCCTCCAGGACGAGATCGGCGACATCGCCGGCAACCCAAACCCGGTCGAGATCAAGATCTTTGGGCCGGACCAGGTGACTTTGGAGGGGCTGGCGCAGCAGGTGGACGGCGTCATCGCCAAGCTGCCTTATGTGGTGGGGGACCTGAGCGGCGTCGTCCACAGCAGCCCCGAGGCGGTCCTGAACGTCAACACCGACCAGGCCCAGCGCTACGGGCTGACGGCGGACGACATCACGCAGGCCGCCACGGCGGCCTTGCAGGGCGTCGAGCCGACCCGCATTCAGCAGGGGGAGGAGTCAGTCGGCGTCCGGGTCGTGCTGGCCCACCCCGGCCAGGCACTCGACCAGAGCCTGCTGCCCGACATCCTCGTCGCCTCACCCGTCACCGGCGGCACCGTCCCGGTGAGCGAGGTCGCCACCGTCCGGCGGCTGCCGGGCGCCTCGCAGGTAACGCGCGAGGACCAGCGGCAGATGATCGCCGTCACGGCCAGCCTCAGGGACCGCGACCTGGGCAGCGCCACCTCGGACATCCAGGCCCAGGTCCGCAAGCAGGTGACGCTTCCCCCCGGATACAGCATCAGGTTCGGCGGCCTGTATGCCAGCCAGCAGCAGTCGTTCAGCGAGCTGGGGACGGTCCTGCTGGTGACCATGCTGCTGGTCTTCACCTTCTTGGTCTTCCAGTTCCGCTCGATCCGCCAGGCCATCGCCCTGCTGCTGGCCGCGATCCTGTCCCTATTCGGCGTCCTTTTGGCCCTCTTCCTGACCAAGACGCCGCTCAACATCTCCAGCTTCACCGGTGCGATTATGATCATCGGCATCATCACCGAAAACGGCATCGTCCTGTTCGACTTCTACAACCACCTGCGGCGCGAGCACCCAGACCGCCCCGTCGCCACCGTCATGGCCGAGGCAGGCGAGAAGCGCCTGCGCCCCATCCTGATGACCACTATCGGCGCGATCCTCGCCCTGATGCCGCTGGCTTTGGGGCTTGGCGCGGGGGCGGCCTTGCAGAAGCCGCTCGCCATCGCGGTCATCGGCGGCCTGTCCATTTCCACCCTGTTCACGCTGCTGATTGCGCCTGTGCTGTATGTGAGCCTGGAAGGGCTGACGCGGCACAAGAGCAACGCGAAACATTAACTGTCGGCCACCACGACTTCCGCCTGAGCGCAAAATGCAAAGTCCACGTCGCTCATCTCATGGTCGGTCCCCCACAGAGCGCCAGCAAAGGTCATCGAACCCATTGCGGGTATACTTTCCCCATGGAAGAAACGGACTATCCACCTTGCGAGGCCCCGGTGGGCTGTAAACTAGGCCGGCCCCGGAGCGAGTCGGCGCGGCAGGCGGTTCTGCGGGCGGCGGGCGACCTGCTGGCGCGTGACGGGTTTGCCGCCGTTACCGTGGAGGCGATCGCCGCCGAGGCGGGGGTCGGCAAGGCGACGATCTACCGCTGGTGGCCCGGCAAGGCCGCCGTGGTCATGGATGCCTTTCTGGCCGCCACGGGACCCTGCGCGCCGTTCCCGGACACGGGCTGCCTGGAGGAAGACCTGCGCGGCCAGATGCGCGCCCTCGCCCATGCCTTCAGCGGGCGGGCGGGGACGGTCACGCGCGGCGTCCTGGCCGAAGCCCAGTCGGACCCCGAGGCCGCCGAAGCCTTCCGCACACGCTACCTCGCCCCGCGCCGGGCGGAGACGCGGCGCGTCCTGGAGCGCGCCCGCGACCGGGGCCAGATCTGCCCCCATGCCGACCTCGAAACCGCCGCCGATGCGCTGTACGGGCCGCTCTACTACCGGCTGACGGCGGGCCATGCTCCGCTCGATGCGGCCTTCGTGGACGCCCTGCTTTCCCTCATCTTCCAGGGCCTGCGGCCCTCCTGCCCCCTCCCCAAGTAGCCCCAATAGTTCTGGGAACGAACGGCAGGGGCCGTGTGTTCCGGGTCATAGAAACGAAACGGCGCGTCTCGTTTTCCACTTGTCTGTTTAGAAAGAACATCAAGAGCACTATGGCACGCATCCTGCACCTCGACGCCAGCCCACGCAACGGCTCCTCTCACTCGCGCCAGATCTCGGCCGAGTTCATCCAGTCCTGGCTCCAGGCCCACCCCGGCGACACCGTCACCGTCCGCGACCTGGGCCACCAGGCCATCCCGCACGTTTCTGAGGAGTTCATCGGCGCGATGTATACGCCCGCCGAGTCTCGGACGGCCGCTCAGATCGAGGCTCTGAAGCTATCCGACGAGATGATCGCCGAGCTGAAGGCTGCCGACGTCTATGTCTTCGGCATTCCCATGTATAACTTCGGCGTCCCGTCCGTCTTCAAAGCCTATATTGACCAGGTCATCCGGGCCGGCGAGACCTTCAACCCCGCCAACTACGCGGGCCTGCTGACCGGCAAGAGGCTGTTCGTCGTGACCGCACGCGGCGGCGGCGGCTACGGGCCGGGCGAGGCGCGCGAGGCCTACAACGTCCAGGAGCCCACCATCCGCACCGCCTTCGGCCTGGCCGGCGTCACCGACCAGACGTTCATCCATGTCAACGGCACGTCGAGTGGGACCGAGACAGATGCCCTGCTGGCACCCGCCCGCGAGCAGATCAAGGCGCTCACCGCAGCATGACATGCAGTCCCGGCGCTTCCGCGCCGGGACTTTTTCGCTTCCATTCGGGAGGTTACGCGCATGGCATCCGACAAGAAAGTCGCCCTTATTACGGGCGCGAACAAGGGCATCGGGCTGGAGATCGCCCGGCAGCTCGGCAGGCAGGGCATCACCGTCGTCATCGGGTCGCGCGACCCGCAGCGGGGGCAGGCCGCCGCCGATACGCTGAAAGCCGAGGGCATTGACACCCACATTGTCAAGCTGGAAGTGACGGACGCGGCGGACCGGGATGCGGCCTTGACGTTCTTACAGGAGCAGTTCGGCCGCCTGGACATCCTGGTCAACAATGCGGGGGTCCTGCTGGATTCGTCGGAGGGCATCACGCCCGAAAGCCTGAGCAAGACCTATGACGCCAACGTCATCGCCCCCTACTTTCTGACCGAGACCCTGCTGCCGCTACTGAAGGCTGCCCCGGCGGGACGCGTCGTCCACCAGTCCAGCGCCCTCGGCTCGCTCGCCACCAATGCCTCGCCCGATATGGCATTGGTCTGGATGCTGCCCGCCTACAACTCATCCAAAGCCGCCCTAAACATGCTGGGCGTGATCCAGGCCGCGATATTGAAGGACACGAATGTCAAGGTCAACATCGCCCACCCCGGCTCGGTCAAGACCGATATGAACCCCGGCGGCAGCCTGAGCCTGGAAGACGGCGCGAAGACCGCCGTCGCCCTTGCTACCCTACCCGACGACGGCCCGACGGGCGGCTACTTCCATCTGGGCGAGACCCTGCCCTGGTAACAGCGCCAGATAGCAAACACTATGAAAGCGAACACCATGAAAGCAAATACCATGAAAGCAATCCAGGTCACGCGCTCCGGCGGGCCGGAAGTGCTCCAACTGATTGATCAGCCGACACCAACGCCCGGTCCGGGACGGATATTGATCGAAGTCAAGGCCGCCGGCATCAACTTCGCGGACCTCATGGCGCGCGAGGGCCACTACCCGCCCGCTCCGCCGCCGCCGTTCGTGCTGGGCGTGGAGGCGGCCGGGATCGTCACCGCCGTGGGCGAGGGCGTCACAAACTTCAAGAGCGGGGACCGCGCCGCCGCCATCATCTCCACGGGCGGTTACGCCGAATTCGCCCTGGCCGACGCCGCGACGGCCGCGCCCGTCCCCGAAGCGCTCGGCTTCCCGGAGGTCAGCGCCCTGCTGGTCCAGGGATTGACGGCCCACGGGCTTCTCTCCTTGGCCGTGCCCGAGATCAAAGGCAAGACCGTCCTGATCAGCGCGGCGGCGGGTGGCGTCGGTTCGCTCGCCGTCCAGATCGCGAAATTGCTCGGTGCGGGGACAGTCATCGGCCTGGCGTCCACGGATGAGAAGCGGGCCAAGGTCAAAGAGCTGGGCGCGGACTTCGCCGTAGACTACACGCAGGAGGGCTGGGCCGAACAGGTCAGGGCCATCACGGACGGCAAGGGCGCGGACGTCTTCCTGGACGCTTCGGGCGACAACAAGGGCGGCGGCGTCAAGCCGCTCGCCAGGGGCGGCTACTGGATCGTCTACGGCGCGCAGTCCTCCTCCGAAACCGGCCTCTCCGGCTCCGACCTCCTCAGCATGCTGTTTAATGCCCAGACCCTACGCGGCTGGTCACTCTATGGGGTTCCCACTGCGACCATCGCCGCGACCCTAAAGCAGCTTATTGCATGGACCCTCTCGGGCGAGCTGACGATCATCGCCAAAGACAAGTTCGCGCTGGCCGACGCCGCCGAGGCGCACCGCGCTATTGAAACACGCCGCACGACGGGTAAAGTCGTACTTGAGCCATAGGGCATGAGAGCAGGACATTTAGAAAAGAGATTCTTCCATGAGTAACGTATGGTTTATCACCGGCGCCTCCTCAGGCTTCGGACGCTGCCTGACCGCGCAGGCGCTTAAGTCAGGGGCGCAGGTCGTCGCGACGGCCCGGCAGCCGGAGTCGCTGAATGACTTGACCGCACAATACCCGGACACCCTACGCGTCTGCGCGCTGGATGTCACTGACAGTGTCCAGGTGAAGGCGGCCGTCGCGTTCGCCCTGGAAGCCTTCGGCGGGCGGCTGGATGTGGTCGTCAACAACGCGGGCTACGGCCTGATGGGTGCCTTGGAGGAGTGTGGCGAGGACCAGCTTCAGCGCAACCTGGCAACGAACTTCCTGGGACCGCTCGCGGTCATGCGCGCCGTCCTGCCGACATTGCGGGCGCAGAAGTCCGGCCACATCATCAACATGTCCGCTGTCGCCGCGTTCAGCAACCACCCTGGATTTTCGGTCTACGGCGGCTCGAAGGCCGCACTGGATGCCGCCTCGGACTCCGTGCGCGACGAGGTAAAGCCGCTGGGCATCAAAGTCACCATCGTCGTGCCCGGCCCGTTCCGCACCGACTTTGTCAGCCGCTCGATGGAAGATGCGACGCAGCACATCCCCGATTACGACCCGACCTCGGGCAAGTTCGCCGCTTACTTGCATAAAATCGACGGCGTGCAGGCGGGAAACCCAGACGCTGCCGCCCGCGTTATCGTTCAAATGATCGCCGATGGTAAGGCCCCTATGCGCCTCTTTCTGGGCAAGTATGCCCTGGACATCGCCCGCCGCAAGATGTCCATTATCGAGAGGGAGCTTGTCGAGTGGGAGACCGCGTCTCTTGGGACAGAGTTCCCCAAATAATACATCATTCCAGAAAGACAAAATCATATGAGTAACGACCTTTTTTCGCCCCTCGCCCTCGGCCCGCTGACGCTGCCGAACCGCATGGTCATGGCCCCGCTGACCCGCAGCCGGGCCGGGGCGGGCGATGCGCCCATTGACCTTGCGCTCACCTACTACACGCAGCGCGCGACGGCGGGCCTGATCATCAGCGAGGCCACGCAGATCTCTGCCCAGGGGAAGGGTTATCCCAAGACGCCGGGCATCTTCACCGAGGCACAGGTGGCCGGCTGGCAGAAGATCACCGGCTCGGTCCACGCGCAGGGCGGCCACATCTATCTTCAGCTCTGGCACGTCGGGCGCATCTCGCACCCTTCGACGCAGATTGACGGCGCACTGCCCGTCGGCCCATCGGCGATCAAGCCCGCCGGGGAGATCTTCACCGAGACCGGTCAGCAGGAGTTCGTCACGCCCCGCGCGCTGGAGCTATCCGAGATCCCCGGCATTGTGCAGCAGTATGTGGATGGTGCTCGCCATGCCAAAACCGCCGGGTTTGACGGCGTGGAAGTTCACGGCGCGAACGGCTATCTGCTGGACCAGTTCCTGCGCGACGGCACCAACCACCGCACCGACGAGTACGGCGGGACGGTCGAGAACCGCGCCCGTCTGCTGCTCGAAGTGACCAAGGCCGTGGCACAGGTCTGGGGCGCGGACCGCGTGGGCGTTCGCCTCTCCCCTAACAGTGACTTCAACGACATGCATGACAGCGACCCCGCTACCACCTTCGGCTATGTCGCCCGCAAGTTGGGCGGCATGGGCCTGGCCTACCTGCATGTCGTGGAGCCGGTGCAGGACACGCACCCGATGGCGAAGCCCGGCGCCGAGCGGCTCGCGCCCCTGCTGCGCGAGGCATTCGGCAGGACGTTCATGCTCAACGGCGGCTACAACAAGGAGACCGGCAATGCGGCCATCGCCTCGGGCGCGGCCGACCTGATCTCCTTCGGCGTCCCGTTCATCGCGAACCCGGACCTCGTGCGGCGCTACGCCGAGGACGCCGCGCTGAATACGGTTGATCCGGCCACGATGTACGGCGGCGATGCCGGGGGCTACACGGACTATCCAGCACTGGACTAGGAGAGGACTCCCATCCCCCACCCCTCCCCCGCTTGCGGTGAAGGGGTGGGGATTCTATTTCCCTCCACGACTTTAGGAAATCACCTATGAAAGCCTATCAGATCAAAGACTCCGGCAGCCTGGACGGGCTAGTCCTTGGGAACCTGCCCGAACCGACGCCGGGACCGGGGCAGATATTGGTCCGCGTCCACGCCGTCTCGCTCAACTACCGCGACCTGATGATTGCCACGGGCGGCTACGGCGGGACAACGCCCCCGGACCGCATCCCGCTTTCCGATGGCGCGGGCGAAGTGATCGAGGTCGGCGCGGGGGTTTCGCGTGTCAAGGCCGGCGACCGGGTCGCGGGCATCTTCTTCCAAACATGGCTGGACGGCGGCATCCAGGCTTCCTACCACGCCTCGGCCCTGGGCGGTGCGGTTGACGGGATGCTGGCCGAATACGTCGTCCTGTCCGAAGAAGGCGTCGTCACGCTGCCCGACTATCTGACCTATGAGGAAGGGGCCAGCCTGCCCTGCGCCGCCGTGACCGCCTGGAACGGGCTGGTCGAGCAGGGCCGCCTGACGGCGGGCGAGACGGTGCTTCTGCAAGGAACGGGCGGCGTCTCGATGTTCGCGCTCCAGATCGCCAAGATGCACGGCGCACGGGTCATCATCACGTCATCATCCGACGAGAAGCAGGCGCGGGCGAAGGTGCTTGGGGCGGACGAGGGCGTCAACTACAAGGCGACGCCGGACTGGGACAAGACCGTATGGGCATTGACGGGAAAGCGCGGCGTGGACCACATCGTCGAGGTAGGTGGGCCGGGGACATTCGCGAAATCGCTCCAGGCCACCCGTCACGGCGGGCACATCGCGCAGATCGGGG
>JANLUQ010000103.1:0-5729 GCA_031363565.1 Armatimonadota bacterium
GCTTGGCTACCACCTGCAAATGGAGACGAATGGGACGCGGTCCCGGCCTGATTGGGCGGTTGATCATGTGACCGTCTCGCCCAAGGAGCCGCAGGGGGGGCGGCTGCACCCGTGGTACGAGGAACACGCGGCGGAGTTCAAGTATGTGGTGGATGACGAGGCGGACCTCGCGCGCGCCCTGGACGGCGTGCGGCGGCATGGCCGGACGACGTTCGTGCAGCCGAACGCGCTCAACCCGGACGCCGTTGTTTTGTGTATCGAGGCGGTCAAGCAGCACCCGGAGCGGCTGCGGCTGTCGCTGCAAACGCATAAGCTGCTTGAGATACGCTGAGGAGAGAGGGCGGGGGGTAACGAGATCCATCAGGTTGGCCACGTCCCGTCACGACTGCAAGTAGTCGCGCAGGCGCTTCTTGCGGGCGGCAGAGCGCAGCTTACGCAAAGCCTGGGATTCGATCTGGCGGACGCGTTCGCGGGAGATATGCAGTTCGTCGCCGATCTGCTGCAAGACGCTCTTGTCGTCCTCATCGAAGCCGAAGCGCTTCCGCATGATGACCTTCTCGCGGTCATCCAGGGTATTCAGGATGGCCTCGATCTCGCCGCGCATCTCCTGGGCGATCAGCTCATCCTGGGGGTTGGGGGCATTGCGGTCGAGGACGAGGCTGCCGAGCGAGGTGCTGTCGTCATCGCCGACCGTCATGTCGAGCGAAACCGGCTCCTGCGTCGTCTGTAAGAGGCTGTTCATCTTTTTCAGAGACAGGCCGGCGTGGTCGGCGATCTGCTCGACGGTCGGCTCCTGCCCCAAGACGCGGTGCAGCTCGGCACGGGATTTATCTATTTTGCGGAGCGATTCGGAGATATGGGCGGGGAGCCGGATGGCCTTGGCCTTGTTGTCGATGGCCCGGCCGATGGACTGGCGTATCCACTGCGTCGCGTAGGTGCTGAAGCGGTATCCCATGCGCGGGTCAAACCGCTCCGTGGCCGTCATCAGGCCGATGGCACCCTCCTGGATCAGATCTTCCATGGGGATGCCGCTGGCAAGGTAGTTCTTGGCGATGGAGACGACCAGGCGCATGTTGGACTCGATCAGGCGCTCTTTGGCCATAATGTCGCCGTAACGTGCCTTGCGGGACAGGGACTTTTCCTCGGTCGCCGTCAGCAGTTTGGTCCGCGTCAGACGGTTGATGTATGAGGCAAGGTCGTCCGCGAACGATCCCATAGCGGGGGGGTCCGGCACGGGAGCGCGCCCCAAAGCGGGGGCATCTCGGGCGTCGTCCTCGGGCACACCGTTAAAGAAATGATCGGCTGTCGTTGTCATGCGTTGCTTGACTTCCACCGTAAAACAAAAAGCCGCGCCGCGTCTCCGTTGACACATTCCCTAGTTCGCCATGTGCTACGCGAGTTCCTTCCCCATTTCCCCCGGTAGACTATTAGGATTTTCAACTGATTTTGCGCGAGGCTTCTGCCAACGTGCGCGGTTTCTGCTACAATGAGGCTGGAGAACAGTCTGTCATGCCGACCCGGCTTGCCGCCGACAAGATCGAAATCCGGTACTCGCCCGATTCCTCGCCCGTCCTGGCTCAGTTCACGCTTGATGTCAAGCCCGGCGTTTTCCTGGGCATCGTCGGGCCAAATGGGTCGGGTAAGTCCACCCTGGTCCGCGCCCTGTCCCGCGCGCTGCGGCCCGCGTCCGGGGCGGTGCTGCTAGATGAGAGCGATCTTTACGCGGGGCTGTCCGCTCGCGAGGCCGCCCGCGCCATCGGCGTCGTGCCGCAGGAGACCGCTGTTTCGCTCGACTTCACGGTCCGCGAGGTGGTGCGGATGGGCCGCGCCCCACACCTGCCGCGCCGTCCGTTCGCCTCCGAGACCGCCGAGGACGAGCGGGTCGTGGCCAAGGCGATGCGTGATGCGCGTGTCGAAGGGCTGGCCGACCGTGCCGTCCCAACCCTGTCCGGAGGCGAGCGGCAGCGCGTCCTCTTCGCGCGCGCCCTCGCGCAGGAGCCAGCCGTGATACTGCTGGACGAGCCGACCGCGCACCTGGACCTGCGCCACCAGACCGAGACGCTGACCCTGGCGCGGGACCTGGCCCATGAGGAGGGCAAAGCGGTCCTGGCCGTGCTGCACGATGTCAACCTGGCGTCGGCCTTCTGCGACACACTGGTCTTGCTCCGGGCAGGCCAGATCGTCGCGCAGGGGCCACCGGGAGAGGTCGTGACGGCGGAGAACTTGCAGGAGGTCTACGGCGCGCGGGTCTGGGTGCGCCGCCACCCCGCCTCGGGCCGTCCCCTGATCCTGACCCTGCCCGAACTGATGGAGACGGATGAGGGGCCGGGCGCCCTGCGCGTCCACGTCATCTGCGGCGGCGGCACCGGCACGGCTCTGCTGCTTGCCCTCCACGGGCGAGGCTATGCGGTGACGGCAGCGGGGCTGAACGAGGGCGACACCGATGCCGAGGTCGCGGCGATGCTGGGTATCCCGTTCGCCCGCGAGGCGTCGTTCTCTTCGCTGTCGCCCCCTGCGCTGCGGGAGGCCGCGCGCCTGGCCCAGACGGCGGACGTGGTTCTGCTGACGTCTGTTCCTTTCGGGCGGGCGAACCTGGCGAACCTCGAAGCCGCCCTCGCCTTGCGTCGGGGGGGAACGCCCGTCCTCTGCCTGCATGACCCGTCTGAGGCGTTCGCCGCCCGTGATTTCACCGGCGGCGCGGCGGGCGCACTCTGGCAGGGGCTGCTGGCGTCCGGCGCGGAGACGGTTTCTACTCTCGAGGTCGCATTGGGTGTCTTGGAAAGTTGGGACGATGGAAGCATTGATTGAGCACATTTTGGAACCGGAGGTCGCCGGACCCGCCCCGCGCCGGGCGCGGCTGCCGCTGCAGCTGACGCTGCTGCTGGTGATCGCGGTCCTGCTGCTCGGCGTGTTCACCGCCGGCAGCGGCCGCGCCCTGTGGGAAGCGGTCCGGTTGAGCTGGCTGGCGGCGGCAGGTCACACGGCGACCGGGCACATCGTCCGCCTGGAAACGGAGCCGTCTGAGACCAAGGGGCAGCCGCCGCGCCCGGTCGCCGTCCGCTATGCCTGTGATCTGCCCGGCCCGTGGGGGCCTCTTCACCGGGAAGGCTGGATCGGGCTGGGGGCGGCTCCCTCTCCGAGCAATGGGCCTGCGCCGGGGCGACCGCTCCCCGCGCCGGCCACTCCGGCGCCCGTTCTCCGCCTCGGCCAGACCCTGCCGATCCGCTATGTGTCCTGGTTCGGGGGCATCGCCTCGCAGCCCTGGGTGCCCGACCCGCGTGGGCGGGTCCTGACCTTGATCCTTTCCGGCAGTCTGGTGATGCTGGTCAGCCTGCTCCTGCTGCGGCGGCTTCTGCGCTGGATGGGGGATCGCCTGCACCTGCTGCGGCGGGGGACGGCGACGGTCGGGACGATCACGCACAAGCGCACCGAGGCCGAGGACATGGTGCGCTATTTTCTGCGCTATGGGTATTCGTCGGGGCAGGCGGAGGGGCGGGAGCACGAGGAGCAGGTCAGCATGGACCAGTGGAAGCTGTTCCACGTCGGCCAGCCGGTGACGGTGCTGTACGACCCGGCCGAGCCGGAGCGGGTGGGGTTGTACGCGCTGATACGGCACTGACCCGGCGCTGACCTACCCCCGCGACAAGTCGCGACCCCTCCCTGTTAGGAAAGGGTGAAGAGGGAGGGTAGAGGGGAGAAAAGAGGGCAGGGGACCCTGCCTCTACTTCGGAATGAGGCGGATCGTGATGCTTTCGCCCTGCTCCATTGGGCGGCCTGACACGAGCGCGTCATACTCTGCGCCGTTGTACCTGATTGGGAACATACCCTCCTGCGGCACATCATTCTGGGAAACGTCCATCTCCGCCATAACCTTGATCTTGAAAGTCATCGGCTCCTGAAGCAATCTCGGGAGTGTGATGACTTGATTGAGCAGGTCCGCACCGTGCAGATGAACAAGGATTTGCTCGCTTTCAGGCAGGAACTGGATCTCGGTCGCTTTTGCCTCGATGGCCCATACCAGCAGGGAGTGCTGCAAGGCTTGGACCGGGTGATCGTGATAGAAGGTCTCGCGCCCGGTATCGGGGGTGATCGAAGCCAGCGCCGCTGGGATGTCCGCGTTCACGCGGGAGGCGAAAGCGTCATTTTGAGACGGGCGGGACTCCGAGAGAGCATCGTTGACCATAGTAATCATCCTCCCTTTCAACTGTCGCCGGCCTTGATTCAGGCGACTTTTCACCGTCGTCACGGGCAGGCCGAGGAACTCGGCGATGTCCTGGTGTCCCTGTTCCCCCATGTAAAAGAGCGTGATCACCTCCCGCTGGCCTGCCGGCAAAGACTGGACGGCCCGGCTGACTTCTGCCTGAATCTGATGCCGCTCTGCGATCTCTTCCAAACTTGGCGCGTGAGACGGCAGATGCTCCGCATCTTGAAGCGGGACCGTGTCCACCCGTTTGTTCCGTGTCAGACGGTCGCACTGCTTGAAGACCACCTTCCTGAACCAGGCCGGGAACGCCTCCGGCGCGCGCAGCGTGGGCAGGAGGCGGTACGCCTCCACGAACGCCTCCTGGGCGGCGTCCTGCCCCCCATGAAAACTCCCCAGGACCGAGGCGGCGTAGGCGACCGCCCGGTCCTGGAAGCGCCGGACGAGCCAGTCGAACGCTTCCAAATCTCCCGCCTGCGCCCGCCGCACCTGCCTCGTTGTTTCTTCAGTGTTCATATCAAATCGCTCGTGTCAAGCGGTGCCTACTGATGAGACCCGAGTTTGCGTGTAAAGGTTGAAACGCTTCCAAACTCCCATACGCGAAAAACAATTTTACAAGACGTTGATAATGGTGAAGAAATGACCTTGTGGACCAGATCGGCGTCATGGTGTGGGGTATGCGGCGTTTCGCTCAGAGGGGTCTCGGCAGGCCGCCCTGGCTGCTCGGCCCGTAATTGATGTGCGGGTTCGGCGGTTGCTCGACACAATAGGTCATCGGGCCATGTCCGCGCCCATCAGTTGTTCACCGGTACGATCAATTCTGGATCATCCATGGTGGGGGCGTTGACCGATCGCGAGACGGCGTAGGCTTCCATGGTGTCGGCGGGGTAGGGGATCAGAAGAGGCAGCAGGTCGGAGGCATTGGTGATGGAGCGGTCGAGCCACAGGGCCTCGTCTTCAGGATGCAGGATGACCGGCATCCGGTCGTGGATGGGGGCGGTGACGGCGTTCGGCGCGGTCGTAATGATGGTGCAGGAGCGCAGGGACGAGCCGTCCGGGGCGTGCCACTCGTCCCACAGGCCGGCGAAGGCGAACAGACCGCCGCCTTGAAGACGGATGTGCATGGGGGTGCGGGGCGCCTTCTTCCCGGAGGGGAGGTCTGCGGCTGCGTTCTGCCACTCATAGAAGCCATCGGCGGGGATAAGGCAGCGGCGGCGCGACAGGGCCGTTCGAAAGGACGGCTTCTCGGCCAATGTCTCGGCGCGGGCGTTGATCATCTTATTGCCGATAGCCGGGTCTTTGGCCCAGGAGGGGATCAGGCCCCAGTGGCAGCCTTGCAGGTGCCGCGCGCCGTTTTGCGTGACGACTAAAATGTCCTGGGTCGGCGCGATGTTGTAGCGCGGCGCGGTTTCGGCCGCCGAGGGCACCGCGATCTCGGCGGCGAACCGCTCTTCCAGTTCTTCGAGCGTGTGGTGCAGGGTGAACCGTCCGCACATAGTAGCATTCCTTACGTCCGCGAAAATAGTTG
>JANLUQ010000128.1:0-4938 GCA_031363565.1 Armatimonadota bacterium
GCTTTGGGGCCGTCGGGCTGCTCGGTCAGGGTGTCCGAGGCGCAGGCGGCGTTCACCAAGACCTGGTTGCCGTTGTTGACGGAGGACACCGCCTCCTGCTCGATGGCTTCCAGGCCCTTGCCGTAGGTCAACACACGGACCATTCGGACTTTCGCAGCGGGTGCGTTCATCATGGCGGCGACACTTCCTCTCAGTGTGAACTGACCTCCATTCTACCCGATACGCGGCTCCTTCCGTTCCAATGCGACCATCGGGTAGAATGACTTCATGCCGCGTCCCTTGAAGATCATCATCGCGCCGGACTCGTTCAAAGGCAGCCTCTCGGCGAGAGAGGCCGCTGAGGCGATGGCCGCCGGGGTCCGATGCGCCCATCCGGACGCCGTGCTTATTCTGATGCCGCTGGCCGACGGCGGTGAGGGCACGGTGGAAGCATTGGTCCTGGCTACCAATGGATGGCGCGAGACCTCGCGGGTGGCCGGGCCGCTGGGAGAGACGGTGGAAGCGGCCTGGGGACGGCTCGGGCCGGACGGGGAGACCGCCGTGGTGGAAATGGCGGCGGCGGCGGGGCTGCTCCTCGTGCCACCGGACCGGCGCGACCCACGGCGCACGACGACGTGGGGCGTCGGCGCTCTTCTGAGTCAGGCAGTCGGTGCGGGGGCAAATCGAATTATCGTCGGCTTGGGCGGGAGCGCGACCAATGACGCCGGCGCGGGCGCGATGCAGGCTTTAGGAGTCCGCTTCTGGGACGCGGCGGGGGACCTGCTGCCCGAGCCGATCACCGGCGGCGATCTGGCAAGAGTGGCCCGCGTTGATGCCTCCGCCCTGCGCCCACTGTTTGCTGGAGTCGAGGTCGTCATCGCCTCCGACGTGACCAATCCTCTGCTGGGATCTGATGGGGCGTCCGCCGTTTATGGCCCGCAGAAAGGCGCGGACACGGCGATGGTGATCGAGCTGGACGCCGCCCTGACCGAGTACGCCGCCGTTCTGAACCGCGACCTGGGCCGGGACGTAGCCGGCGCAGCGGGCGCAGGGGCGGCGGGCGGCATGGGCGCGGGCCTGATGGCCTTCCTGGATGCCCGGATGCAGAGCGGCATTGACCTTGTGCTGGATGCGGCCCGGTTCGAGGAGTGGGCTGCAGGCGCAGACTGGCTCCTGACGGGCGAGGGCCGGATTGATGCCCAGACGCTGGCGGGCAAGACGATCTCCGGCGTCCTGCGCCGCTGCCGACCACTCGGCATCCCCGCCATCGCCTTCGGCGGCTCGGTGGACGATGCGGCCGGTGAACAACTCGCCGCCGGGGGTCTGCGCGCCACTTTCCCCATCGTCTCCGGCCCGATGTCCCTCGACGATGCTATGCGGGACGGGGGGGCACTGCTCACGCAGACTGTGGCTCGCGTCGCTCGGCTCCTTACGGCAGAGGGCAACGCTAGATGAGAGCACTCTTCGGCGGTCTCGCGCTCCTGATGCTGCCTGGAAGTCAGGTTGGAAGTCAGGCGCAGGCCGCGCCGCCTCGCCCGGACATCAGCCTGGCGGATTTCGAGGGGAAGGACTATGGCAGCTGGCATGTGACGGGCACCGCCTTCGGCCTTGGTCCCGCCCAGGGCACTCTGCCCGGTCAAATGTTTGTCAGCGGGTATCGGGGCCACGGCCTCGCCTCGTCTTTTGTCGGCGGCGACGCCGCGACGGGGATGCTGGCCTCACCCGTTTTCAAAGTCATGCGCCGGCGCATCAATTTTCTGATCGGCGGCGGCAAGCATCCCGGCGAGACGTGCATCAATCTACTCATAGACGGCCGGGCCGTGCGGACGGCCACCGGCCCGAACGGCGTCCCCGGCGGGACCGAACGGCTGAGTTGGATTGGCTGGGACGTGGCTGACCTAGAGGGCAAGGTGGCACGCATCGAGATCGTGGATAAGGCGACGGCAGGATGGGGGCACATTAACGTGGATCAGATCACAGAGAGCGACCAAACTCCGATGGACAAAGACAGCGCGGTCAAGACCGACGAGCTTTACAACGAGACCTACCGCCCGCAGTTCCATTTCACCGCCCGGAAGAACTGGCTGAATGACCCGAACGGGCTCGTCTTCTCTAAGGGTGAGTATCACCTCTTCTTCCAGCACAACCCGTCCGGCTTGCAGGCCGGCAACCTTTCCTGGGGGCACGCCGTCAGCGGCGATCTGGTCCACTGGACGCAGCTCGCGGTCGCTCTGACGCCGGACGCACACGGTCCAGTCTGGTCGGGGTCCGCCGTGGTAGATTGGGACGACACGACCGGATTTGGGCAAGGCGGCGAAAAACCACTCGTCGCCATGTACACTGCGGCCGGTGATCCTTTCACGCAATGCCTCGCCTTCAGCCTGGACCGGGGACGCACATGGATGCGGTACGACCATAACCCCGTTTTGCCGCACATTATCGCTGGGGATCGCGACCCGAAGGTGGTCTGGTACGCGCCGACCCGGCGCTGGATCATGGCACTGTATCTGGACGGGTCGGACTTTGCTCTGTTCTCCTCGCCGGACATGAAGACCTGGACGCGCCTCCAGACCCTAACCCTCCCTGGCTGCGACGAGTGCCCTGACTTTTTCGAGATGCCCATCCAGGGCAGCCCGGACACGCACAAGTGGGTCTTCACGGCGGCAAACGGACGCTACCAGGTCGGAAGCTTCGATGGCCAAACGTTCATACCCGAGACCGGGGTGCTGCCGAGCGACTACGGCGCGAACTTCTACGCTGTGCAGACCTATAGCGACATCCCGCGCGCCGATGGTCGGCGCATCCAGATCGCCTGGATGCGTGGCGGTGACTACCCTCAGATGCCGTTTAACCAGCAGATGAGCTTCCCCTGCGAGCTGACCCTGCACCAGACCTCGGATGGGCTGCGCCTGCACCGTCGGCCCGTCCAGGAGATCGCCAGCCTCTATGGAGAGGAGCAAACGTGGCACCACCTGACCCTCGCCCCCGGCGACGACCCGCTCCAATCGCTTCGCGGTGATCTATGGGACATCCAAGCGCAGTTCGAGGTCGGGACCGCGACCGCGCTGGGTTTCCGCGTGCGCGGCACGGATGTGCTCTATGACGTGAAGGCGCAGACCTTGACCGCGCTGGGCCGGACGGCCCCGCTGAAACTTGACGGCCACCGCCTCACCCTACGCCTTCTGGTGGACCGCACTTCGCTGGAAGTGTTCGGCAACGGCGGCGAGGTTTCAATGTCAAGCTGCTTCCTGCCGCCCCTGGATGACAAAACGCTGGCCGTCCACGCGGACGGCGGCAGCGCCAAAATCGTCTCCCTCACCGTCCAACCTCTGCATTCGGCCTGGCCTCGCCCCTAGCAGGGCAGGAGGGTATAATAGAGAGTATGGCCCGCAAACCTGCCGAACCCAAGATACCCGCCGAACCCAAGGTCCCCAAGCCGCCTAAACCTGCGCCGGTTAAAAAGCCGCGCAAGCCGGAGTTCTCGCCGACCCGCCTCCGCGCGTTCCTGTCCTGCCCGATGATGTACCGGCTGGAATATGTCGAGAAGGTCGGCAAATTCTATCACCGGGCGCGGGCCGGCTACACCTTCGGTTCCACGCTCCATCAGGCCCTCCAGATCTTCCACGAGGACGGCGGCAGCGCCGCCGTGTCCGCGCCCGAGCTAATAGCCAAGATGGAGACCGTGTGGCAGTCACAGGGCTATCAGGACGCCGCGCATGAGCAGGCGCACAAGGAGGACGCGGCCAAGATCCTGACCACCTACCACGCTGCCTCCGAGGCCCGCGCCGAGCAGACGAAACCCTTCCTGATCGAGAAAATGCTGAAATGGGACATGGGGCCGTTTGT
This sequence comes from Armatimonadota bacterium, assembly GCA_031363565.1. Lineage (GTDB taxonomy): Bacteria > Armatimonadota > Armatimonadia > Armatimonadales > Capsulimonadaceae > JANXMY01. The sequence continues at coordinate 3,826 of JANLUQ010000128.1, forward strand.
GCTGACCGGGCGTATTGACCGGATTGACGAACATTTAGAGGACGGCGCTCTAGAGATCGTGGACTACAAATCGGGGCGATTAGACGTGACCGAGGCGGACGTCAAAGGCGCGCTTGCCATGTCCGTGTATCAACTGCTGGCGAAGCGCAGCAACCCTGACCGGCGCGTCTTCGCCACCATCCACGCCCTGCGCGGCGGCGTGACCGCCTCGGCCTCCTACACGGACGCCGAGATGCTGGAACTCGAAGAAGACCTACGTGGCGTGGGCATCACCATCCTGGAGAAAGACTTCGAGGCCGTCCGACCCATCCCTCTGCCCTTTGTCTGCCCCAACTGCGACTTCCTGCCGCTCTGCACCCGCTCCTGGAAGCGCGAGGGCCGGGATTATGTGGCGGAACTGGCCGTGGGCTGAGAGGATACCGGGGCGAGGGTGCGGTCGTCCGGCTTCCAGTCGGAAGGGCAGAGGCCGCCCGATTGGATCGCCTGCAAGACGCGCAGGGTTTCGTCCACGCTGCGCCCGACGTTGAGGCTGTTGAGCGTGGCGTGCTGAACGTCGCCGTCCGGGTCAATCACGAACAGGCCGCGCAGGGCGACACCCTCGGTGGCGATCAGGACACCGTATGCGGCAGCGACGGCGTGTGTTTTGTCCGAAAGCAGCGGGAAGCGGAGGCCCGCGATGCCGTTCCGGTCGCGCGGCACCGCCGCCCAGGCCTGGTGGCTGTAGACGCTGTCGGTGCTGGCCCCCAGAAGGGCGCAGTCCAGTTCCTCGAACTCCTCCACCCGGTCGGAAAGCGCGGTGATCTCCGTGGGGCAGACGTGGGTGAAGTCGGCGGGATACCAGAAGAAGACCAGCCAGCGGCCTGCATAATCCGCAAGGCTGATGGGGCGGAACGGCTCACGGGAGGGCAGGGCGGGGTCATACGCCTGTGCCGTGAACAGCGGAGCGGGCTGTCCGACTTGCAGAGAAGACGTGACGGACATGGGCACCTTTCAGTAATGGCTTGGTCATCCAGGGCGGCAGCGAGATATCGTCAGTCTCATGGATCAGTGGGAACGTCGTAATCGAAATCGCTCGCCTTTAGGAAAGCATCATTCGATAGGTTGGCGGCGTGT
>JANLUQ010000140.1:0-2510 GCA_031363565.1 Armatimonadota bacterium
GGCGTAGCAGGTGATCGTCCCGTTTTTGCGGCTGGTGGCGATCTTGCCGTCCTCGATGGCCTTGCGCCATTCGTGGAGCTTGGTGTCGTCGGTGACGCCGCGTTTGAACGTGATGTTGCTCCACTTCAGTGCGCCGGGAACTTTGCGGACGATGATGTTCCCTTTTTTTCCGGCGTGGCGGTGCTCGATCACCTCGGTCTCTGAGGTCAGGCCGCCGACCTGCTGGAAAATGCCTTCTGTGATCCCGTCGATTTCCAGGTAAAAACGTAAATTGCCAAAGGCTTCTGCGGGCATCGGGTTGATCCTTTCTGATAGGTGTTCGGCTTACTCTTCGCTCGTGCGGCTTATTCTTCGCTCGTGCTGCCACCGCCTGACCACTGGCCCATGCGCAGGATGACGAACTCGGCAGGCTTGACCGGGTTGATCCCGATCTCGACATACAAGCGCCCGAGATCGATCATCTCTTGCGGGTTGGTCTCGGGATCGCACTTGACGTAGAACGCCTCCTCAGGCACGACGCCGAAAAGCTTCCCTTCCCGCCACTCGGTCAGCAGGAACGCGGAGACCGTGCGACGCACGCGGCCCCACAGATCGGGGTCGTTCGGCTCGAAGACGACCCACTGCATCCCGCGATCTAGCGAGTCCTTGAGGTAATTGAACAAGCGACGGACATTGATGTACTTCCAGGAGGGGTTGCCGACGGTCGCCAGCGTGCGCGCGCCCCAGATCTTGATGCCCATGCCGGGGAAGGAGCGGATGCAGTTGATCCCATTGGGGTTCAGCAGCTCCTGCTCCCCTTTGGTGACTGTCACTTCTAGGTCCACCGCCCCGCGTAGGAACTCATTGGCGGGGGCTTTATGAACGCCGCGCTCGACGCCGACGCGTGCCCAGACCCCGGCGATGTGGCCGCAGGGCGGGACGAAAAGCTGCTGGCCCCGGCGCATCGGGTCCACGATCTTGATCCAGGGGTAATAGATCGCCCCCTGGCCGAAGTCCGAATTGTACGGGGTGTTCAGCGTCGTCTCATTCATCTCCTGGGGCGTTAGGCCGGGGATCGGGTCCAGGATCGCCATGCGGTTGCCCGCCCGCTCGCAGTGGGCGACCAGCATGCACTGGGCGTCCAAAATCGCCTGCTTGCGCTTCTCGTTGATGACCAGCTTTTCGGGTGAATCGCCCTCCCCGCCAGGCACCTCCTCGCGCTGCCACAATCCCGCCATGAGGTCGGGGGCCGCAATCATTTGCACCCCTTCCAGCGGGGCGAGGCCGCCCAGGCCCGTCCGCTGGGCGTCATCGCCGATGAAGTCATCCGGGCGCAGGTTCGCCAGCCCGTTGGAGAGTGGCGACCCGGCAGGGGCCAGGGCGGCGTTCCCGGTCCTGGCGGGGAGACTGTCCGCGCCTCCGGCCAAAACAAACGTCTTGGCGTCAGGGCGGACAGCGGTGGCGGCGGCGATCTTTTCCAGCGTCACGAGCCGGGATTTGGCGCTCGCCGCCGCATCCCCCATCAGAGGCTTGTCCTTGGTCCCAAGCGACTCGGGCGCGCCCGTTCCCTGGCTGATCTTCAGCGTGAAGCCCTCGTCGCCGACATGCTCTACCTCGACCTTGATGTCGTTGCCCACCGCGCCGACTTCCTTGGCGGTCAGCAAGAGCGGCCCCGCCGTGAGCTGGGCCGGCGTCGCCGTCGTCATGCTCTTGACGCCCTCAGGGCTATAGGAGAGCGCTTTGATGTCGTAGGGGCGCGCGACCCGAATCACAAAGCAGCGTCCGCCCCCATTCTGGTAATAGCCGTATATCGCATGAGCGAGGTAGCCGCCTTCGAGGAAGGGCTGGCTGCTGGAAGAAATGTTATGCTTGCGGAGAAAGTCGGAAGCGTTCTTGACCGGCGTTTTTCGCTCGCGGACGGCGCGGTCGATCGTCTCGTTGGCGTAGGCGGCCCAGCCTTTGCGAGACGCTTTTTTCGCGGCGCGGACATCGGAGACGGTCATCCCGAGTTCAGCGCAGAGCGCGGTCGTCAGCGCGTTCTCCTCCTCGCCGAACTGCTGGCAGAACTGCGTCCAATTGGTGATGAAAGTAGGCTTGTTGTAGTCGCCGCTTTTGGCGTAGCCGATGAATGCGACGGTGTTGACCCCCACCCCTTCGATGGGCTTGCTACCGCTGTCAATTTCCTCGACGAATACACCTGGTGCAAGATATTCCGGCATGATGACTCTCCTCCTCTGCGAGACTGACCATTCACCGCGCGGACGTGAGTGTCCTGGATGAACGGGAACTGCGGTTGGTAGTGCAAGAGAAATAGGGACGTTCAGAAATTCTTGTCAGACGTTCTTGTCAGATTTTTCCGGTGCTCGTTCATGGCATCAGCGACACGCGCACATCGTTACTCGGTCCGCTGCCGTTATTTGTCAGGGTGAAAACGAGATCCTTGAGCTGCGTTGCCTCCGGTACGTTGAACAGTATCGCGAAATCGGTCTTCGCCCCCGGCAGCAACGGCTTGCTCTGGGCCGTCGAGCCAT
>JANLUQ010000156.1:0-3992 GCA_031363565.1 Armatimonadota bacterium
CTGTCTCAAGACCACGGCGCGACGGGCTTCCACGATGTAACCACCGAATGTGACTGCACACAGAGCGGTGACGAACAAGCCGTAGCCCCCTAAGCCGAACGTCCAAGTCGCTTTGCTGGTGAGAAACACGCCACGCCTGTCACAGTAGCTGTCCGCAACGGCGATTGCCTGACGCAAATCCAGTCCTTCTTGCTCGCGCAATGCTTTAATGAGCAGAATACGATTTGGCCCTGTCTTCGTCTCCGAAAGCGCGGCCAGCTTCGCCGCGATTACGCCGTCGTATTCGGTCAGCGGGTCGGGTAGGTCGGGCTTCGGGGGCCATACGTTGCTCTCAGGCATTTTGTGGTTCTCTTGAAATGATGCACAGAAATGAGGCACAGAAATGAGGCACAGCATTCGCCACGGATTGAAATCCGAGGCTGCCAAGTGCCCGCCGTCCAGGGGACGGAAGAAAGGGAAGCCGTCGGCATTTTGCTGATCTTGCGTCCCTTGGACGCTGGGCAATTCCTAGCCTCGGAATTCATTCCGTGGCTGAGGCAACCGACAAGTTCCACAGATAGCAGGCAGGCTCCTCCTACAAGTCCAGCGCCACCATGCGCCGGATAAGGAGGCCGCCAATGATCTGGCCCAGGACCGCGCCCCCGATGAGCCAGTGGCCGGTCGGGTTGTCCAGGAGGGGCTGGAAGTAGGCGGGGCTGCGGAGGCACAGCAGCACGGCGAGGGTGGGGGCGAGCAGGATCAGGATGACGGCGGATAGGCTGCCCTCCGCCGTCAAGGTCCGCACCTCGCCGGCCAGGCGGACGCGCTCGCGAATGGTTTCGGCGATGGCATCCAGCACTTCGGCGAGGTTGCCACCGAGGGGAAGTTGGATCAGGATGGCGGTCACGACCAGGTCGAGGTCCGGTGAGGGCACACGCTCGGTCATGCGGCCCAAAGCCGTGTCCAGCGGGACGCCCAATGCGGCCTCGCCGGAGACCCAGGCGAACTCGGCGGCCAGAGGCGGCGGCAGCTCGGCGGCGACGGTCAGCATGGCCTGCGAGAAGGAATGGCCCGCGCGCAGCGAAGCGGTCAGCAGCATCAAGGCGTCGGGAAGCTGGGCGTCGAAGCGGCGCAGGCGGGCCGTTTGGCGTGACTGAAGGACGAGGGCTGGGCCGACCAGCCCGAGCAGGCCCAGAACCAGCCCGGCGAAGGGCTGATGGGTGGCCACCAGGCCGAAGGTCCCGGCGACCAGTGGGGCGGCGATGCACAGCGCGGCCCACTCGGCGGGCCGCAGGCGCAAATCCGCCCGCAGCATGGCGAGCCGCAGGCGTTTCCCCAGGTCACCGCCCAGCCAGCGCGTCACGGTCGGCAGAGTGTCCGGGCGCGGCGCATCGTGTGCCTCGGCGACGGGGGCGGGCGTGAACTGGAAGCGGCCCGTGACCCGTCCGAGCCGGTCACGCAGGCGACGGGCCGCGCGTGCCCGCGCCTCGGCGACCGCGTAGACCAGGCCCGCCGTCAGCAGGAAGCTGGAAACGATCAGCAGAAGTGGGTTCATAGGAATAGCTCCGAGGGCAGGGATAAGCCCTGCGCTTCCAAGCCCGCCGCGCAGGCGGGGCGCAGGCCCGTCGCATGAAGCGTCGCCTGGGCAGTATCCCAGCGGAAGATGTCCTGCATGCCGATGACATCGCCGACGATGCCGGTGATTTCGCTGATATGCGTCACGTGGCGGCTGCCGTCACGCGCCCGCTCCTGGTGGAGAACGAGGTGGACGGCGGACGCGATCTGTTCCCGGACCGCCCGCAGGGGAAGCTCCGTCCCGGCCATCAGCACCATCGTTTCCAGCCGGGCCAGGGCGTCGCGCGGGCCGTTGGCGTGGGCGGTGGACAGGGAGCCGTCATGGCCCGTATTCAGCGCCATCAGGAGGTCCAATGCCTCCGCCCCGCGCACTTCCCCCAGGATAATACGGTCTGGGCGCATCCGCAAGGCATTCCGGACGAGCTGGCGGATGGTGACCTCGCCGCGCCCTTCCAGGTTGGGCGGGCGGCTTTCCAGAGTGACGACGTGCGCCTGCTGCAGCTGTAGCTCGGCGGCGTCCTCGATGGTGATGATGCGTTCGCCTTCGGGGATGAACGATGAGAGTGCGTTCAAAGTGGTCGTCTTGCCGCTGCCCGTGCCGCCCGAAACGAGGATGTTCCGGCGGCCTGCCACGGAGGCGCGCAGAAAGTCGGCGGCTTGAGGCGTCAGCGTTCCCAGGCGGACCAGATCGGCGGCGGTCAGCGGCTGCCGGGCGAACTTGCGGATGGTGAGCACCGGCCCATGAACGGCCAGCGGCGGCAGGATGACGTTGATCCGGCTGCCGTCGGCCAGCCGCCCGTCGCAGAGTGGGGAGGACTCGTCCGCCCGGCGGCCAAGCGGGGCGAGGATGCGCTCGATGATGCGCCGCAGGTGGGCCTCATCATCGAAAACAACGGCAGTGCGCGCCAGCCGCCCGCGCCGCTCAACATAGACGTTTCCCGGCCCGTTGACCATGATCTCCGAAACGGTCTCGTCTTCCAGCAGCGGCTCTAAAGGCCCAAGCCCGGTCAGCTCATGGACGACGGACTGGACCAAGGCGTCGCGCTGCCGCCCGATCAGGACCGGCCCGTCTTCGGCCAGCAAGCGCAGGGCCAGTGCCCCGACCTGCTCGGTCAGGGCGGCTCGGGGCAGGCGACTGAGGCGGGCGGCATCGGATTCGGCCACGATCTGGGCATGGAGGCGGCGCTTCAGGGCGGCGGCGGCCGAGGGGAGGGCGGGGTCGGCAGGCGGGGGAAGGGTCTGAGAGGCGAGATGGAGGGAGGTCATGGGTTACTCCTCTCGGCGACGCAGGGACTTCAGGAACGGTGACCGGTGGGCCGGTTCCGGCACAACAAGGGGGAGCACCGCCGGCTCCGCTGCCAGCCGCCGCGCCAGGGCGTAGACGCTCTGGGCGACCCGGCTGTTCGGGTGCGACAGCACAAACGGTTCGCCTGCGTTGACGGAGTGGGGGACAATCTTGCCGTCATTAGGCACGAGGCAGGCGGTGGCCTGCCCCAGCGTCCGCTCGATGTCGGGGAGCTGCAGGCGGTTTCGGGGCAGGGCGCGGTTCAGGATGACCTCGACAGCCTCGCGGGCGACATGGTGCCCCGCGACGGCTTCCAGCCACAGCCGGGAGCCGGCAAGCGTCGTCAGGTCGAAGAGGTTTGCGACCAGCAGCACGACATGGGCATGGGCCAGGGCGTGCAGGGTCGTCGCGTGCAGGACCGGGGGCACATCTAAAACGAGGTAGTGGCGGCTGATCTTCAGCAGGCCGAGCACGTGGTCGAGGCAGGTGGGCGTCAGGGCGTCCAGTGGCAGCGGCGCTCCCGCCCCGGCGAGAAGGCTCAGGCCGGAGGAGTGGCGCTCCAAATGGTCTTCCAGAAGGCGCGCGTCTAGGTCGGCGGGGTCCAGGCGGACCAGGTCGGCCAGAGTCCGGCGCGGCGAGAGGTTCAGGAGCAGGGCGGCATCGCCGAACTGCGTGTACAGGTCCAGCAGGACGGTCGGCTCGCCGGTCTCGGCGGCCAGGGCGGCGGCGAGGTTGACGGCCAGTGTCGTCTTGCCGACTCCGCCCTTCGCGCCGGTCACGGCGAGGATGCGCGGCTGGGCGCGCGGGTCGGCGGCGGCGGCGAAGTCGGGCGACTGACGCCGTAGGCTGTCCTCATGGACATTTCTTAAAGTCTCGCAGAGGTCCGCCCCCGCGCAGGGCCACGGCACGCACTCACGCGCGCCCGCCCGCATCGCCCGGCGCAGGTCATCGGGCGGCGACCCTTCGGAAAGCAGGATGCTCTGCCCCGGCAGGCCCGACGCGGCCAGAATCTCCGCTGCCGCGAAGCCGTCTCGGACGGACAGGTCGGCAGCCAGCAGGACAAGGTCGGGCCGCAGGGCATAGGCTTGCTGCACGGCTTCTTGACCATTGCCTGCCTGGCCCACGATCTCCATTCCGCCGTCGGCGGCAAGGG
>JANLUQ010000183.1:0-3655 GCA_031363565.1 Armatimonadota bacterium
GCCTGACTCACCGGCGCGGGCATCGGCCCGCCGCCCTCTCCGGCGGCGAGATGCAGCGCGTGGCCATCGCGCGCGCCCTAATCAACAGCCCACGCCTTCTCCTGGCCGACGAGCCGACGGGAAATTTGGACAGCGCAACCGGGGCGGACATTCTGGCCCTGTTCCAAAGGCTCCGTCTCGAAGGGCTGACCGTGATCGTCGTGACCCACAATGAGGCTCTAGCGAGAGCCGCCGAACGTCGGCTGCTCTTGCGCGACGGGCGGGTCGTTTCGGAATAAAGGGGAACGTCATCAGCCATACCCCTTGCATCTCACTCATTGCCGCGTGCTAGCTCTGCGTGCTCCGCCCGCGGGGAGCCGCGCCCGGCAGGGGCATGGTCTCGATCTCGCCGACGGCGCGCAGCAGCAATTCGCGGGCGCGGGACTTGGCGTCCGAGGGCTTCCAGGCGGCGTCAGGGGTGGCGTCGAGGGCGTCCAGGACGATCTGGCGGGCCTCGTCAATGCCGTTCTTCTTGCCGGTTCCATACTGGCGGCGGAAGGCGGCGTAGTCCTCGACGGGCCGGATCAGCTCGGGTTCCCAACGGCGGTAGAGGACCAGGGCGAGGACGGTCCGGCGCAGGGCCTCATCCCAGGTCCGCGTCCGGGCTGTGGTGTAGATGGTGTGCATCCGATCGGCGGAGCCGAAGGCGGCGCGGGCCAGCGGCCCCCAGCCAGCGATGTCGTCCAACTGGGTGAGGACCTCAGTGAGCGGCGTTGGGTGCCACTCGGCGCGCTCCTGCTTGGCCCGGTCGGCGAGGTAGAAGACGGGTTCGCGCGTCTGGGCGTCAACGCCCGCCTCGGGCTGCTTCATGGCATCCAGGAAGAGGCGCTGGCGGCCGTCCAGCCAGTCGCGTAGGCCGGACAGGGCCAGGGCGCGCTGCCGGTAGCTCTCGGCCAGACGCGCGCCGATGGCGCTGATCTCCGGCAGAGGGCGCGTGTCGAGGGCGCGAGTGGCATCGCCTAAGGTCGGGCCGAAGGATTCGAGGCCCGCGCGCAGATAGAACAGGACTCGGCCTGCCGCCCGCTGCATGTCGGCGGTGGCGAAGGAAGCGGTGGCGACGATCTCGTCGCGCAGCAGGACTTTGAGCTGCTCTTCCAACACAGTTTTACGGGCCGCGCCCAGGCCCGCCGTGGCGAGGGCGAAGACGGGGTCGCCGCCCTCAGGGATCAGGTCGGCCAGGGGCGAGACGGGCGCCTCCAGGTCGCGCGTCCCCGACCCGAGAGGGGAGACACCGCTGCCGGCGAGTTCGGGGATGCCGAACGGCATAGTCGTGATGTCTTCAAATTCGTCCGTATGCTCGTCCATGCGGACAGCCCGGTCGCGGGCGAGGTTGACCACTTCCAGGTACAGCTCAGGAACGAAGTCCAGCAGGGACAAGAGGACGTCCCGGACGGCCTTGTTCTTGATCTGGGCCTTTCTCAACAGCTCGTCGGTGTCGGCCATCAGCAGCTCATCAATGTTCTTGTGCCACTCGTTCGTGGTCAAAAGCTGCCGCCAGCGCTCGGCCCGCTCGAAATTGAGCAGCCGAGGCAGGGCGCGGCGGACGCTGGGGTCCGTGATAAGCATATCGGCGAGGTCCGAGGCGGTCATCAGGGAGGGCAGGATCGCGCCGGCCAGGGTCCCCGACCTAACCGAGCGCTCCAGCCAGGCCCTCCCCTGCGCGGGCGTGCCCAGGTTGATGACCTGCCGGTACTTCTCAGCGGGAAGGTTTGCAATAAGCGTCGTGTTCTGCTCGGGATCGCCTTCGATCAGGGCGGCGATGACGGGTGCGGGCAAAACGTTCAAGGTCTGATACCGCGCCTCGGGGGTAAGGGCGCGCAGCAGGCGCCCTTTCTCGGCCAGCGTCGGGGCCGCCTCGATGCGGGTGACGTCGGCAGCGATATCGTAAACGGTTTGAACCGGGACAAGTTGGGCTGAGACAAGGTCATTCGCTTCGGCTTGTGCCTCGGGCTGGATTTCGGCCTGGATTTCAGGCTGTGTTTTAGGCTGTATTTTGGTTTGTATTTTAGGTTGTGTTTCGGGTTCGTTGCTCATGCGTCCTCCTGGAAAGCGCGCAAAACTGCGAATAAAAAGCGCCTTATTATACCCGATTCCGCCCTACTCTTGGGCCAATAGCGTTATAATAGAGTCAGGAGACACGCCTTATGCAGCATGAAGACATCCCGGCGGGCGCCGCCGCGCCAGTTGAGGTCAACACGATCGTCGAGGTGCCGAAAGGCTCCTCCAACAAATACAAATACTCGCCCGACAGCAATGTCTTCCGCTATGACCATACCCTGTTCTCGCCCCTGCACTACCCTTGCGATTATGGCTGGGTCTGCGGGACCAAGGGGAAGGGCCAGCGCAAGCCTTTGAATGTCATGGTAATGTCCTCAAACCCGACTTTCTGCGGCTGCCTCATCGTCGCCCGCCCCGTCGGCGCCCTCTTGATGAACGACCACCGGGGGGAGGACCACAAGATCCTCTCGGTGGCCGTCGCCGACCCGCGCTTCGACGACATCCACTCCTTGAACGATCTTTCCGCCCACACCCTGCTGGAGATCCAGCACTTCTTCGAGATCTATCAGGTCTTGGAGCAGCACGAGGTCAAGATACTGGGCTGGGAGGACGTGGCGGCGACGCAGGCGCGGATACAGGCGGCGATCGAGGGGTGACGACGAGAAGGGGCGGCACTTCACAGACTTTAACGGATAGGATGAGACAGTCGGGGAACACTACCAGTCTCATCCAGTCCACAGTCAAATTACAGAACGCAGTGCGGAAGATCGAGGCGGAAATCCGCTCCCGCGAAGGCGAACCCGTCGGCCTGACCGCCCGCTTCGAGATGAAGATGTCTCCCGAGCAGAAACAGTGGGTTATGGCTCACGGCGGGGCGGCAAAAATCCGCGAGTTAATTGACCGGGCCAGAGTGTAACTGAGGCTATGGGGATCCGTCACGCCCGCAGGAAGTTAGTGCAGCAATCTGTTGCATTATTGGCTTATCGCACTAATAGTGCAGCGGGCTGCTGCACTAAAGGAAGCATGATAGTGGGCCGTGGATAATCAGACCGCCATTAGTGCAAGCACCGCTTGCACAGTCCCTTCTCGCCACTCAGGATGAGTTCGGGCGCCATACGCCTAGTATAGCAGAAAAAGCAGGCGGCCCTCGAAAATCGGGAGGCCGCCTATTTTTTCTGTGTGCTACTTCGCGTCCGGGTCCGCCACCGGGATCGGCACGTCTGCCGTGGGTGCCTTCAGCTTGGACAGGTCGGGGGACCCGGCGCGCTGCCAGGCGGTGAGCCAGAGGGAGCCGAGGTGCGTGGCCGAGGCGTTCAGGCGGGCCAAGGCGATTGGGCGGGTGATGGCGCTGAAGCTCTTCCAGTAGACCGGGTTATCCGTATAATAGTCCGACGCGGGGCTGCCGTCCCTGGGGAGTGGGCGGTGCGTAAAGGCGTTAGTGCCGCTCGGCAGCGGACCTGTCTCGGGGACGGCTTTGCCGCCCATCGTCGCCTGCACACGGGCCTCGATATCGGCCTGCAAGATGGTCGGGGTCAGGTCCAGGCTCTGGCCGGACCAGAGGCGGGCCGCGCCCAGCACGTCGGGGAGGGCTTGGGCCGGCTCGGGGGCGAGGTCTGTC
>JANLUQ010000186.1:0-11908 GCA_031363565.1 Armatimonadota bacterium
GCCGCTTGCCGCGCCCGCCTTGCTTGCATCCAAAACTCCTCCCCCACCCGTTTCGGGAGGGGTGGCGCGCAGCGCCGGGGTGGGTTCCCCGCCCTTCGGCGAAGCCAGCACCGCCAGCCGCCAGCCTGGCAGCGCCAGCGACAGGAGAGGTAGGGCCAGCAGGCCGGTCAGCGTCAGGAGGCAGACGAGATGCCGTGCCGAGGCGGACGCCCGCCGCAGGGCGAGCAGGGCAGCCTCCGCGATGAGGAACACGATCAGGCTTTTTAGCATGAGGCCGCCCAGCACGGACAGCCATGTCGAGACCAAATCTTCTCCGCTCATTTCTGGTTTCCTTCTTTCGCCCGATCAATCAGCGCGGACAGGCGCTCCCACTCGTCCTCGGACAGCGGGGCGTCAGAGACGGACAGGAGGGTGGCGACCGTCTGCTCGACCGAGCCGGCGAAGAAGGTCTGCATGACCTGCTGCAAGGCGGACCGGGCCGCCCCGCGCCGGGAGTGGGCTGGAAGATAGACATAGCGCGCGCCGTCCTTGACGTGCCGCACATGCCCTTTGGACTCCAGGATGCCCAGCAGGGCGCGCACGGACGAGTAGGAAGGAGGGTCGGGCAGGGCCGCCAGCACGTCGGCGGCGCTCGCCCGCTCCTGCTGGTAGATGATGTCCATGATCTGCCGTTCGCGGCGGCTGAGGGTGGTGTTCGTGACCATGCTAAAAATTTAGCACATCGGCGGCGGAATGTCAAGGGATAGTGCTAATTTTCTAGCATTTATTTTTTGCCGCCAATCCTTGGCACAGGCCTGCACCGCCACGTCGGCGGCATTCCGGCAGGGTTCGCCCCGCTGCGGCGGCAGTTCAGGGGCTGGTCGCTCGGGCCGCCCGCCCTTCTCCCAGCAGCGGCTTCAGCAGCGGGGCCAGCAACGATGCGACCTTTCGGTGTCCTGCCTCGGTGGGATGGATGCCGTCCACGAAGTCGGACTTGTCCAGCCAGCCCACCGTGTCCACGAAATGGACGCGGGTATCCCCTGCCGCGTTCAAGGTTTCCACAGCCCGCCGGATCGCCGCCTCATAAGGCCCGCCGAAGGGGCGAAGGGCGACGACTTGGACGCGCAGGAACCTCGCCCGCAGCTTACGCACAAAGCCGACATAGCTGGCGATCATCACGGCGTCCGGCTCGGACCCGCACTGGTCGTTCTGGCCCAGGTTGATGACGATGACCTGGGGCGTGTAGGAAAAGCCCCACGGGGCGGGCGGCGTGTCGCCCAGATGGTTGAAGTTCTTGAGCTGGAAGTATTGGGTGTCCAGGCCCGCCTTGTCGCCCGCGCAGCCGTAGCCCGATGTCAGGGCGCGGGCGCTGAAGGCGATTTGGGTGTGGTCACACCCCAGCATCTCGGCGCTGTCCCAGGCATAGTTGACGGTAGCCGGCAGGGTCTGGCCACCGCCCGTCGTGATGGAGTCGCCGATGAACTCGATGACGGGCCGCGCGGGCGTCGGCAGCGTGTGGGCACCGCGGCTGAGGACGAGGCCTTTGAACTCGAACTCGCCGTTCTGGCCCGGCGAGCCTAAAATCAGCGTGTGGACTCCCACCTTGAGGAGCCGGGCGTTCAGCGCGTTGACCTCGTGCGGCGGCTCCCCGTCCACGCTGACCAGAACGGTCGGGCCGCCCGCCGTCGCGCCGCCCTTGAAGCCGATGGTGGTCCCGGTGAAGGTCGCGCGCAGGTAGGCCCCGCCCCAATTGGAGTGGGCGGCGACCGGGTCGCTCCGGTCCCAGCGCCCGACATAGGGGAGGTTGGTGTCGGTCGGCGAGCCGTCATGGAGGTAGGGGGCGGGAGAGATGATACAGGAATTGTCATAGTTGGTTTGCGACCTCGCATCAGCCCGAATGCCCGACGGGTCGTTGCCCCGGACGTCTGTCACGTTCGCACCGATGGAGACCAGTGGGAACAGGAGAGTGTACTTCGAGGCATCAATGACGCTGTTGCCTTTTAGCGTGATGCGGCGGCTGTTCGCCAGCTGGACCGCGGGCGGGAGAGGGTGCAGATACGTGGAGGACTCGGTGAAAACGTTGCCGGAAAGCGTCAGCCCATCCGTCCATTGCACGTCAACATCGCCCTGGTGGTTGGAGAAGAAGCGGTTGTTCTGGAGGGTGATGTCCTGGTTGCCGACCGCGCCGTCGCCATGCACCAGGACCGCGCCCCCACCATAGGTGGCGATGCCGTTCCCGCGAATCGTGTTGCCCGCGACCAGGACGTGCTTGACGTAGTTCGCTTCGTTCCAGTAGTACTCAGGGCCGAGGCTGATGGCGGCCTGGCCGCAGCCTTCGATGGTGTTGTTTTGGATCAGGCCGTCGTCGGCTTTGGCGAGGATGCCGCGCGAGCGGGTGCTGCCGAGCCGGCAGCCGATGATCTTGTAGCCCGCTCCGTCCTTGTGCGGGTTGTTCAGCTTGGCCCCGACCGGGACGCCGAGGTCCCTATCCAGCGTCGTGGTCCAGGTCCTGTCGCCGTTGTCTTTGAGGGCGGTGACGACCGCCTCGCCGAAAAACCCGTGCTCATCGGAGATGCGCGCGGGCTGGCCGACCACCAGCCCCCCGTCCCCTTCCAGCGTCAGCGCGATGCCGGCGACACCCTTGATGGTCGTGAAGCCGCCGTGGATGGCGATGCAGTCGTCCAGGAAGACGCCTTGGAAGACGCAGTTCTCGATGTCCGGGCCGGGGTAGGACCCGATCAGGTGCATACCATCGGCGGCGTTCGTGACGATCGGGTCCTCGGTCGCGCCGCGTGGCCGTGGCCCCAAGACCCAGATGCAGTGCAGGTAGTGGTTGCCCCCGCCGTTGTCCTCGCGGATTGAGGCAAAGCCGTTCCGCATCATGGTGACGTCTTTGACCGTGCAGTCCCGGCTGTCCCCAATATAGACCTTGAACGGCGCGTCTCCGTAGCGCCCGACCAGCCAGTCGCCAACGCCGAAAGGCAGCGCGGCCTGGTTGAAGTGGACCCGGAAGCTGCCGTCGCCCAGCGCCTCGGCGGATGCGCCGTAGTAGTCCCCCACCCCGGTCTTCAGCAGGCGCGTCCTGCCGTCCACGACGTTGACATTGCCGCCCAGAAACCCTTTGGGTTCCGTGTTGGGCGGGACGGGGTAGCCGGCGTCGGGCCGCCAGTCGCAGGTGGCCTTCCCCGCCGCGTCTTTGCCGACGGCGATCACGCGCCCCTGATAGGCCGTAACCGTTGATTGGGACAGGATCACCCCTTGCAGGGTGACATGGGCGCAGTGGTTGATGTCGAAGACGTTGTGGCCCCACTTCAGGTCCGTAATGATCAAGGTGACGCCGTAGGCGCTCAGGACCGCGTCCTTCCAGCCGTCCAGCGCAAGCGCCGTGTGGCCGACATCGGGCAGCATATAGACGCCGGGCTTGATGACGATGCGCCGCGCGCCGCGTTGATAGGCGTCCGACACGGCCTGTGCCAGTGCGCCAGGGTCTTTGGGGTCGCCCACGGTGACGGCAGGGGCGGCAGGGGCGGCAGGGGCGGGCGCGGAGATGGTAGGCGCGGAGGCGGCGAGCAGGGCGGCGAGGGCGAGCAGGGGCATGAGGCGTATCTTCAATAGATGGTACTCCTGAGTTCCCCCAGCACTTCCGGTGCCGGGGGCTTCACCGTTACGCCGACGTGTAAAATTCGATCTCGGCGACATTGTTCCAGCCGTCGTCGGGCGACAAATAGCGCACATAGCGGTAGGCGTGGACCGAAGCGATGTCCGTGATCTCCGTCCATTGCCCGTTCGTCGGCTCCGGCAGGGGCGCGGTCAGGTCCTTGACATTGGCATGGAAGTCCGGGGTGTCGCTCCCCTGGAACTTGCCGCCGGCCATGCGCCGGGTCCAGCTCAGGCGCGGGAAGAAGCGGATCTTCGTGATCGTCTTCGGGGTGCCCAGGTCCAGGCCCAGCCAGCAGTCATTGCCCGCCGTGGCCTCAGCGGCGTCCACGAAGGTGGACGTGTTCCCGTCGAACGCTTTGGCGATGTCTGTCACTCCGGCGCTATAGGCGCCTGGTGTGCCGAGGACCGTCCCCGTCAGCTTGGTGAAGCGGGTCGGCACAGGCCGTCCGAGCGGCACGGGCAGGATACCCGGCGCGCGGGGCGTCACGTTCTCGGCAGGCTGGGAAGTGATCGTGGCCGTGACGGGGGCAAGACCCTCCGCCCGCGCCGTCACCTGAATCATACCTGGCTCCAGTCCGGCCTGGAGAAGCACGGAGGCGACGCCGGCCTCCACATGCACCGGGTCGATCCCGATCAGCCGGGCGGGGCCAGTGACGGAGAATGTGAGCGACGGCAGCGCGTTCAGGGGTACGACGGTGCCGTTCCGGTCTGCCACGGAGGCGCGCACGAAGACCGCGTCCGCGCCGTCGGCGACGAGCGGATTGCGGACCGTGTCGAAGGCGAGGATTAGCGATTTAGGCACTTCGGGTGTACGAACAGCGTCCGATGCGACATGTTTTCCGCCGAGGTAGCCGAGGGCCTTGAGCGTCCCCGGCGCGTAAGGCACGGCGGAGAAAGTGAACGGTGGGTGGGCCAGGTGCTTGGCATTGCCACCGTCAAACATATAGCCGCCGCTGTCATCGTAGCGGGTGCCGTTCGTGTCGGCGAGGTCTACTTTCTTCTTGCTGTATGGGGTGTCCGGACCAGCATCGGGGCGCTGGCGCTTGAACAGTTTGCCATTGACTAGTAGGGCGACCTCCGCGCAGTTGGAAAAGACGACGACGCGCGAAGGCGATGGGCGCAAGGTCCAGTCGTTGGCGATGAAAACCATCGGACCGCTCTCGGCATCCGGGCGCGTCTGGTTCGGGTCGCGCTGGCTCTGGTAGAAGCGGTAGACGTATTTGGGCAGCCGGAAGATGTCCATCATCCCGGACCACTCCTGTTTCGGGTAGTAGCCCCGGTTGTAGTCGAACATGCACCAGGTGGCGCTGCCGATGAAGGTGTTTTGTGGGTTTTCAAATGCCGCGTCCATGCCGTTCAGGCTCCACAGGAAGTTCCAGGTCTGCTGGAGCATCGCCGACTCGCCCAAGCCCCGCGTCTGCCGGGACGTGCTCTCGTTGCCGCCGAAGCCGAAGTCGCCGTACTCACGGGCGAAGTTCTTGACATCCCAGCCGTGCCAGCCACCTGGGTAGGGGTCGCCGAAGGTGAGGCACTGGTCGCCGGGGTACTCCTGATGGGCGGTTTCGTAGGCTGCCTCGCACCAGTCGGTCGGCGGGCTTGTCTCGTTCAGGTTCGGCTCCCAGAAGACGACGCAAGGGTGGTTCCGGTCCCGCCGGATCAGGTCCCGGATGTCTTGGAAGGTACGAGTGACGAACGAGGGATTGGCATGAAAGATCTGCCAGCCGGGGATCGGCGCCTGGACCAGAATGCCCAGCGCGTCGCAGGCATCTAAAAAGGCCGGGTCCTGCGGGTAGTGGCTCAGGCGGATATGGTTGAAGCCGCCGTCCTTGATATGCTGGGCGTCACGCCGCCCGGCGTTAGGCGACAGGGCGTACTCCAGATACGGGTATTCTTGATGCCGGTTGGAGCCGTGGATACGGAACGGCTTGCCGTTGATGTGCAGTCCGCCGCGCCCCAATGCGAAGGTGCGGATGCCGAGATGCGTCCGCACCTCATCAGTCGGCTGACCGGCCCGACTGACGGTAGTGATCAGCGTATAGAGGGCCGGGTGGTCCGGGTGCCACAGGCGCGGGCTGTCCACGACCAGGGTTTGAACGAACGCATGGTGCCCCCCAGCCGAGATCATCACCGGGTCGCTCGTTACCGCTTGTACGAACCGGCCCGCCATGTCCGTCAGGGTCGAGCGCACGGTGCACTTGGGGGCGATGGCTTCCGAATCATCGGCGACATCCGTTTTGATGTGCAGCGTCGCGCTCTCTTCGGAGACGTCCGAGTAGGTGACAAACACGCCGCCCCCGGCGATGAGGTTGGCCTCCACCGGGTCGCTCACATGAACCGGATCGGTGATGACGAGACTGATGCCCCGGTACAGGCCGCCGGGGTAGTTGAAGTCGAGGTCGTTGGTGGGCTTGCCGGGCGGGACCTGGTCGGTGTCGCGATTGTCCAAACGGGCGGCGATGACGATGGGTTTTGCCGTCCCGGCCTCACCGGTCAGGTCAACCATGAAGGGCAGATAGCCGCCCAGATGCCGCGTCTTATGGACGCCGTTCACCCAGACATCGGCGGTCTGCATGGCCGCCCCGAAGCGCAGGGACACGCGCTGACCGTTCCAAACGGGGTCGGGCAGGAGCGTTTTGCGATACCAGCAGACGCCCTGCCAGGGGTGCGTTGCATCGTACTTTTCGAGGCGCGGCGTATGCGGCAGGACGACCGTTTCCCAGCGCGCATCGTCCGCCGTCGGCGCTTCCAGGGCAGGTGGCTCCGAGCCGTCCACGCGCAAGAACTTCCACCCGGCATTTATTCCCTGTGCGGGAGCGGGCGATGGGGCGGCGGTCAGCGCCGCCAAGAGCAGAACAATCCATAGGGCGGCGGCCAGCAGGCGCCACCGCACGGGGCGGCATGGCCGGGTGTGGCAATATCGGGTCATCATATCCCGCCCATAGTAGTACAAACGTGCCCGGTTGTCAAGATGACGCCCCAGGGCAATTTCATGTGGGTTTTAGGGAGAGGCCCCCCCGGGTAAGAAGGGCAGGCATGCAGAAGAAGGGCAAGCACAGAGAAAAAGGGCAAGCACGGGGGCCTGCCCTTCTTCTTTGTGCCTGCCATTTCCCTTCATATGCAATTGCCCTGGTTCATGTGCAACTGCTCTGAGTCGTCACCTTGGCAACTGGGCGCTTCCTTGACAGGAGCCAATATCCGTGATAGTATAAGATGGCTTACAGCCAGAGACAAGAGGCGAAAAGAGGAGATCAGGATGAAGAAGTATGCGGCAGAGTTTGTGGGGACGTTCGTACTCGTCTTCGGCGGGTGCGGCAGCGCCGTCCTTGCTGGGGAAAAGATCGGGTTTTTGGGCGTATCCCTCGCCTTCGGTCTGTCACTGCTGGCGATGGCCTATGCCATCGGACCAATCTCGGGGTGCCACATCAACCCCGCCGTCACACTGGGGCTGTTCCTGAGCAAGAAGATGCCGACCCGAGATGTCGGCCCGTATATGGCCGCGCAAATCCTAGGGGGAATACTGGCGGCGGGCTTGCTGCTGCTGATCGCCAAGGGCGGACCGAACGGCTACGACCTGACTGTACCGACCAATAGCTTCGCGGCCAACGGCTACGGCATGCACTCGCCGGGCGGCTACAGCCTGGCCTCCGCTTTTCTTGTTGAGGTGGTCCTGACCTTCTTCCTAGTCATAACCGTGCTTGGTTCGACCGACATCAAGGCCCCGGTCGGCTTCGCCGGCATCCCCATCGGGCTGGTGCTGGTTCTCATCCACCTGATCGGCATCCCCGTGACCAACACCTCGGTCAACCCGGCCCGAAGCATCAGCCAGGCCGTGTTCGTCGGCGGCTGGGCGCTGGCCCAGCTCTGGCTGTTCATCCTCGCCCCACTGATCGGCGCGGCCATCGCGTCTGCCGTCTATACCGCGCTGCGAACTTCCGACCCGCTGATCACGGTGAAGAGAGCCGAATCGGCCCTGGAAAGCGAGCAGGCGGAGCGCGCCAAGCAGGCGTGACGTGGGCGTCAGACGAGACTCTCCAAGAGAGGCAGGCATCGCCTGCCTCTCTTTTTGTTTGATCCGGGCATTGAAATACCCGTCTGAAAGGCTGCGCCGACAATCCAGGGGACGGGGACAAGACCAGGGGACGGTCAGCCGCAGGCCTCCAAGGCGGGCCTTTCAATACCCGACTTTGGTCGTCTGAGGAGGAACTATGGCAAGCAGGCGCGAATAGACCAAAGATATGTTGGGAGCGAAGGAAGGGAGCAACTAAGATGTCAGCTGGAACAAAACGTAGGGTCGGGGACGTGGTGGTCTTCTGGGCGATGCTGACCCTGGCCCTGTGTCTGTTGGGGGCGATGCCCGCACGGGCGCAGGTACGCCCCGCGACCCACCCCATCGTCAACCGCCGCCTCCAAAGGGTCGTGGAGATGATCCCCGGCTCGGCCACCGACCTGCCGCCGTACCTCGTCAAGCCCCAGGACGTGTACCTGCTGGTCACGGCAGGGGCCTCGTACACCGACGTTCAGGTTCTTGCGAATCCAGAAGTGCTGCCGCAGACAATCGCCAACGCCCTGTCGTCGGCCCTGGCGGGGACCTCGCTGCGGGGACGGACGGTAGAATGGTCGGCGGACCGCTACTCCGCCGCCCAGGTATCGGAAGACCACCACCATTTTGGGGCCATGCGCGGGTCGAATGTCGTCTCCGTCGCGCCTTTGATGGTCGGACTGCGGCGGGTGGGGCTGACGCCCCACCTGCTGCTGCGCGTCACCACGCACGGCCTGACTCCTTCGCTCCCGGCATCGCGCTACGGCACCCGCGCGTTCCGCTGGTATGACGCACGGCAGATCGGGAGCCTGGGCAGCGTCACGGTCACGGGCCGAATGACCTGGATCAGCCTGGCTCGGATTTCGGCTTACTATTTGGTCCCCCCACTGGTCTGCCTGCTGGGACTGTGGCTGGCTGGAACTGTCAGCAGCCGGGCACGTCTGGAAGGCGCCGCGCGGCGTCTCCTGTTCCGCCGCATCGGCAGCTACGCTTTCAGGGGCGGGTTTATCGCCCAGGTCGGCGGGATGGTGTACCTCCTGCGGACTCCGACCCCAGCGGCCCTGGCCGACTTGTGGCTCGGCAGCAGCACGACGACCGAGCTAGTGCCGTTCCTGGTGGCTGCTGTCGTGCCCCTCCTGCTCTTTATGTTCCTGGTCCATAAGCTGGAAATCCACCGCTTCGGCCCGATGCCCGCCAGACCCGCTATTCCCATGTCTGACGAGGAAAAGGCCGTCCGCAAGCGCGTCGCCCGGTACAGCATGGTGCCGCACCTAATCGGCGCGCTCGCGCTCGGGGCTGTCCCATTCTTCGTGACGCGCACCTCCCCGCTTTACCCGTTCATCCACCCGGTCGCGATGTTCCTGCCGATGGTCGGCGCGGTCCTTGTGGGTAGGATTTTCCAGAAGCGGCTGGACAAGTTCACGCAAAAAACGCTCGACGATGACCTTACCTGGCGGGCGCGGCAGCTCGGACAGACCTTGGGCGTGCGGATGCCGGACGTCTTCGTGGAGGATAGCAGCCGGGCGGCGCACCTGGCGTCCGCCACGCATCAGGGCCACCACATCACGCTGTCGCGGAAGCTGCAAGCGACGTTCACGGCGGCGGAGACGGATTTCGTGCTGGCGCACCATTTGGCCTGCATGAAGCAAAGAGGTGGGGGTGACAAAAAATGGTTGTGGGTCCTACTGGTCTGTCCGGTGCTGGTTCCGGCCCTCCTGATCGTATCGCGGCACATCTTTCCCGGCGGTCCCACCCTGACGACCTTGATCCTCTCCTCCTGGTTCTTGCCGGTGGTAATCGGCTATTTCGTCCTCACCCTGGTACTGACGATGGTCCTTCTTGGGGGCGGCACTCAGCGGCAGGCGAAACAGGAAATAAGCGCAGATCGGGCCGCGCTGGAAGCGACGGGCAATCTGGCCGCCGCTGAGAGTGCGCTGGACAAGCTAGGTGCAGATGCCGCCTTGTCCCCGGAGGTGCAGGCGATGGGACAACTCAGCAGCAGTTTTGCGGGAAGCGCGGGGAAGAATGTGGTGCAACTGGCGGCAGGCCAAGTCATGTTGCGGAGGGCCGCCCTGCAAAAGACCGCACAGACGCTGCGATTTGCGCCTGCGCCCGGCGCGAGGACGGTGGCCCAGGAGGCCAGCCCGTTCTCGTCTTCCGATGCGGATAGGAGATGACACGGCGCACGTCCGGCCCGGCCCTGAAGGGCCGGTCATATACCACGGGGCTGAACCCCCGTGCTGTAAAAGTGCAAGCCCCCGCCTACGCGGGCGAAGAGTCCGGACTTTCTGATGCCCGCGCAGGCGGGGACTTGCTTTTCTAAAGCCCAGGGGTTCAGCCCTGGGAGGGCACCCGTTTTCGTTCCGACAACAGGCAACAAAACCTCACGATAGGACACCGACAGCACCATGAACACCCCACCCACCTTCCCCCGCGTCATGCACGGCGGGGACTACAACCCGGAGCAGTGGCCCGCCGACATCTGGGACGAGGACGTCCGGCTGATGCAGGAGGCGCACGTCAATGTCGCCACCCTGCCCGTCTTCGGCTGGGTCTCGTTGCAGCCCGACGAGGACACCTTTACCTTTGAGTGGCTGGACACCGTGATAGACAAGCTCTGGGCGGGTGGCGTCTCGGTCTGCCTCGCCACGGCGACCGCCTCGCAGCCGGCCTGGCTGGACCAGAAGTATCCGGACGTGCTGACGGTCGGGTCGGACGGCGTCAAGCGCAAGCACGGCAACCGGCACTCGTTCTGCCCCTCGTCGCCGAACTTCCGGCGCTTGTCGGTGGGCCTGGCGCTCAAACTGGCGGAGCGCTACGGCAAGCACCCGGCCCTGACCCTCTGGCACGTCGGCAACGAGTACGGCGGAACCTGCTACTGCGACCTCTGTGCGTCGGCGTTCCGCGCGTGGCTCCAAGCGCGTTACGGCAGCCTGGAGGAAGTGAATAAACGCTGGTACACGACGTTTTGGGGGCACACCTACACGGATTGGGCGCAGATCGAGACGCCGACCCGGAACGGCGAGCGGTCTTTGCAGGCGCACTTGATAGACTATGACCGGTTCCAGTCCGACAGCCTGCTGAATTGCTATAAGGCCGAGGCGGCGGCGCTGCGCGCGGTCACGCCTGATGTGCCGATTACGACCAACATGATGGGGTCGTTCAAGACTTTGGATTATTACAAGTGGGCGCAGGAGATGGACATCGTCTCCTGGGACTCCTACCCGAGCAAGGACGCGCCGCCCGCCGACATGGCCTTCCAGCACGACCTGATGCGGGGCCTGAAAGGCGGGCAGCCCTTCCTGCTGATGGAGCAGACGCCCTCGCAGCAGAACTGGCAGGCGCACAATGCCCTCAAGCGGCCCGGCGTCATGCGCCTGTGGTCGTACCAGGCGATGGCGCACGGGGCAGATGCGGTGATGTACTTCCAGTGGCGGCGCGGGCGCGGCGCGACCGAGAAGTACCACGGCGCGGTGGTCGAGCACGTCGGCACCAGCAAGCCGCGCGTCTTCCAGGAGGTCGCCGCCCTGGGCCGCGAATTGGAGGGGCTGGGGACGCGGACATTAGGCGGGCGTGTCCCGGCCCGCGTCGCCGTGCTGTTTGACTGGGAAAACTGGTGGGCCGTCGAGTATTCCAGCGGGCCGAGCGTGGACCTGAAGTATGTCCCGCAGTGCCAGTCCTTTTACCGCGCCCTGCACGGCCTGGGCATCCCGACGGATATCGTCTCGCCCGAAGCCGACCTTTCGGCTTACGACCTGGTCATCGCCCCCGTTTTGTACATGGTCAAGCCGGGCATCGCCGAAAAATTAGAGGCGTTTACCAAAAATGGTGGGACGTTCGTCACGACCTTCTTCAGCGGCATCGCGGACGAAACCGACCTGGTCCATTTAGGCGGCTACCCCGGCCCCCTACGCTCCCTGCTGGGAATCTGGTCCGAGGAGATTGATGCCCTGACGCCTGCTCAGACCAACAGCGTCGTCTTTGGAACGCCCTTCGGCGACCTGGCTGGCCCCTACCCCTGCCGCCTGCTCTGCGACCGCATTCACCCCGAGGGCGCGTCGGTGCTGGCGACCTACGGCGCGGACTTCTACGCGGGCGAACCCGCCGTGACGGTCAACAAGTTCGGTCAGGGCGAGGCCTATTACCTAGCCACTGCCCTGGACGCCGACGCGCTCTCCGACTTCCTAGGCAAACTCTGTGCCGACAAAGACATCGCGCCGCCGCTCCGCA
>JANLUQ010000578.1:0-9516 GCA_031363565.1 Armatimonadota bacterium
CAGGAGCAGCCTCGGCAACTTTTCACGCCTCTCGGTGTCAAAGAATGAGTGTCGGAAGGCAGAGGGAGAAAACAATGGACCCTGGTTCACTCGCAATGATGATTCCGATTACTGCCATCGTGCTGGGAGTCGGCGGCGGTATCGTCCAGAGCATTCTCAAATCCCAAGAGCGGCGGATGGAGATGCGGCTCAACGCCCAGCAGGGGAAGAACGAAGACGTCACGCATCAGATCGACGCCCTGCGGGCCGAGATCGCCGGGCTGCGCGACACCAGCACCCAGTTCGACATGAGCCTGGAACACACGGTGGAACGGCTGGAAGAACGGGTAGGGCGCGTCGAGACCAAAGCGGCCCCCCGACCCGCCACGGTTTCCCAGCCGGAAGAGTCGCGGCCGCTCGGGCTGCGCTAAGGAGAAAACCATTGGAGCTACTGCATGTACTGGCTGACCTCATCGAGTGTGTCGGCGTCTTCGGCAGCATCTTCGGCGGCATCAGCCTCGTCATCCTCGCCGGTAACAAGGCCAAGATAGACAAGATGCGGGCGGAAAGGGAGATCATGCAGCAGTCGCTTACGCCGCGCAGCGAACTCTCGTCCACAGATGTGCAAGGGCTGAAAGAGCAGATCAGCGAGATGCAAAATACCAGCCACCAGATTGACATCTCCTTCGACGCCGCCCTGAGCCGCCTGGAGGAGCGCGTCAGCCGCGTCGAGACGAAAGTGGCCGCGTCTCCTTCCGGTACATCACAATCGGAGCAGTATCAGCGCACAGGACAAGGTTAGGAAAAAATAATGCATGGTGATCTCACAGGGCTGTTCGTCACGTTTGGCAGCTTCGGCGGTGTCGCGCTCATCATCTGGACCTCTGTACAGGCCAAGATCGCGCGCATCAAGGCGGAAGCCGAAGCACACCGAATCATGGCTGCCCCGCCGCCGACCGACACCGTCCTGACGGAGCTGAAAGCGATGCGGCAGCAGATGGAGCAGATGCAGAGTACCAGCCACGGGTTTGACTTGTCCTTCGACGAGGCCCTGAACCGCATGGAAGGCCGCGTCGGGCGGCTGGAGACCAAAAGCGCCGTTGGTGCCGCCACTGTCCCAACTGAGGCGACGCTTCGGAACGGCATTTCCTCCACGCCATAACCGTCTGGCCCGAGATGCCGACAGAAAGGAACAGACACATGACCACGCCCCTCCTTCGATACAATGACGGCTCCCAAAACCCACCCCGGCTGCGCGTCCAGCACTCGCTCTGGTCGCTCCTTGGGCTGCCCCTGAACGCGCCCCCAGATGGCGAGTGGACACTGACCGAGAAGTTCGACCGCGTCAAGGCCGCCGGCTTCGAGGCCGTTGAGTGCTGGCTGGACGAGAGCGATGAGCATCGGCACAAGGACGCCCTGAACGCCGCCGGGCTGCGCCTGGTCCTAGGCCACCACCCTTTCACCCTTGAAGATACACGCCGAACGGTCGAGCAGGCTCGGCGGCTGAACGCCGATTTCGTGTTCGCCCAGCCCCTCCACCCCTATGTTCCGCTGGACGAGGCCGTCCCGTTCCTGCGTGAAGCGGTAAACATCGCCGCCGGTCATGGCCTGCCGCTGTTCATCGAGACGCACCGCAACAATATCCCCGAGAGTCTGAACCAGGCCCTCGCCCTGGTCGAGCGGATGCCCGAGGTCACCTTTACCGGCGACCTGTCGCACTTCGTCGTCATCGGCGAGTTCTACGGCTGGTCGGACGAGGGGGCCATTGAACGTATGGAGCCCATCCTGCATCGCATCGCCCACCTGCACGGGCGCATTTCCAACGGCGAGCAGGTACAGGTGGATGTTGGCGATGGCTCCGGCGAGACCGCCCAGTTCTTCGTCCGCCTGTGGGCACGGGCGATGTTCCACTGGCGTCAGGGTGCGGGACCGGGTGACGTGTTCCCCTTCGCCTCCGAGCTAGGCCCGCCGCGCTACGCCATCACCCTACCCGACGGGAAAGAGTTCAGCGACCGCTGGGAGCAGAGCCTGGTGATGAAGCGTCTCGCCGAGCAGGCGTGGGCGCTGTCGGCAACGCAGTCATAGGTTCGGGCGGAAGAAAGAATCTAGTTTGGCGGTAACATCCAAAGATAACTACCTTTATGACCGAGAGGATCATGCTGCCGCTCACACCGACGATTACATTTTCAGCCAGCTCATCCCATACATTGGCAACAAGCGTAAACTGTTGGGCCTGATCCAGCAGGCTCTTCATAAAACAGGGATAGGACCAGAGGCCACTTTCCTTGACGTTTTTGCCGGCAGCGGCGTGGTGTCGCGGATGGCTAAGAGGATGGGGTTCCGGGTCATCGCGAACGACTGGGAGCCTTACTCCTTCGAGATCAGCAAGTGCTGTATCCAATGCAATGAAGCGCCGGAGTTCCGCTCCATTGGTGGCTATGACGGCGCTCTCACCTGGCTGAACACGCTTGCTCCGGTTGAAGACTGGATCACCAAGCATCTGTGCCCCTCTGACGACGGCAATTACGATATCCTCACGGACCGACTGTTTTACACTCGCACTAATGGGATGATTATGGATGCGATGCGAATTGAGGTAGCACAGTGGGAGGATGCTGGCTTGATCTCACCATTGGAAAAAGCGTGCTTGCTCACGCCGATGCTCTATCAAGCCTCATACACCAGCAACACCAGCGGTGTGTTTAAGGGCTTCCACAACGGATGGGGCGGCCAAACCAGAACTGCGCTCTATCGGATACTCTCTGAGTTTCACTTGAAGCCGATCATCTTCTATGACAATGATAAAGATAATCTTGTCTTTAAGGTAGATAGCGCAGATTTGGCCGAAGCTTTGGGAGATTCCGGAGTCAGAGCCGATGTTGCTTATCTTGACCCTCCTTACAATCAGCATCCATATGGCAGCAACTATCATGTGCTAAATACAATCACCCTGTGGGACAAGCCCATGCTGAGTGAGAGGATCGAAGGCAGGAACAAAGCGGCAATTCGCGAGGATTGGCGAACACAGAGACGCAGCGCCTACAACTATCGCCGTGAAGCGATAGCGGCATACACCAGTCTAATGCACTCGCTAAAGGCTAGATATTTGCTGACAAGCTATAGCACAGATGGCATGGTTTCGTTGAAGGACCTCGTCGAGACCTGTGTGAGCAGAGGCCAAACGGATTTTGTCCTCCAGGGCTACAAGCGGTATCGCGTGAGTTCACAACGCTTTTCCCACAAACCAGTCAACATCGAGTTCATACTGACTGTTGATACCAGCAAAGCTCATCAAGGGCCGAGCGTACAAGAGATGTGCGACAAGATTGTTCAAGCCGAACGGATGGCACTTGTCCAGCGCCCTGAGATTGCTCCAAGCAGACCTGGGGAGGCGGTCACGGCTGAAACAAAATGATAAGACTTTGCTGGATACTTCTGTCCCTTGCGGCAGGCCTGGCTCTCTCCATGCCCCTCCATCCTGCGACGGCCCAGGCCGTCCCACCGGCAACGCCCGCCTGG
This sequence comes from Armatimonadota bacterium, assembly GCA_031363565.1. Lineage (GTDB taxonomy): Bacteria > Armatimonadota > Armatimonadia > Armatimonadales > Capsulimonadaceae > JANXMY01. The sequence continues at coordinate 3,499 of JANLUQ010000578.1, forward strand.
GTGCCGAAAGCGGTCATCTACGAGGTCAACTTCAGCGTCTTCTCTCTCACCGGTGACTTCAAGGGGGTCGAGGCGCGGCTGCCCGACTTGCAGCGGCTCGGCGTGACGACGGTGTGGCTCATGCCTATCCACCCCATCGGCCTGATCAAGAGCATCGGCAGCCCCTACTGCGTCCGCGACTACTTTGGGATCAACCCAAAACTAGGGACGGCTGAAGACCTCCACCGTCTGGTCCGGGCCGTCCACGCGCGGCACATGAAGATCATCCTGGACATCGTCGCTAACCATACCGCCTGGGATAACCCGCTGATCACCACCCACCCTGAGTTCTATAAGCACGACGCGCAGGGAAACATCGTCTCTCCCAACGCCGACTGGAAAGATGTCGCTGGGCTGGACTACCACAGCCCCGGCCTGCGGGCTTATATGACCGGCGTCCTGCGCTACTGGCTGCGCGCCTTCGACGTGGACGGTTACCGCTGTGATTCGGCGGGGCTGCTGCCAACTGACTTCTGGGAAACGGCATCGGCGGAAGCCAGGAAGGTCAAGCCGGACATGCTGATGCTGGCCGAGGGGGATCAGCCGGACCTCCAAAACCGCGCCTTCGACCTGGATTACGACTGGCCCCTGCTGGGCGGCATCCATGCCGTGCTGACCAAGGGCGACCCGGCGACCCGCCTCCAGACGATTCTGGAGGGGGAACACACAAGATACCCGGCACGCGCCCTGCACATGCAGATCAGCGACGACCACGACGAGGAGCGGGCGACAGTCAAATATGGCCCGCGCGGGGCCTTGGCCGCCTCCGCCCTGATGCTGACTCTGGACGGCGTTCCGCTGCTCTACAACGGCATGGAGGTGGGGGACACGGGGCAGAAGCCGATCGCCTGGGAGGGAGCGCGTCAGGCCGAGACCTTCCGCTTCTATCAAAAAATGCTGGCCCTGCGGCGCACCCATTCCGCCTTACAACAGGGCGAGACGCAGTGGCTGACGAACACAGAACCCACCCACTTGCTGACCTATGTTCGCCGGGGCGGCGGGGAGGAGTTCCTGGTCGCACTCAACCTGTCCGACAAGCCCATGACGGCGACCATTAATGGAGCGGTGGGGGTTCAGAGCTGGCGCGACGTGACCCCAGGCCAGCAGACGCCCGGCACTGCGGAGAGCCTGAAATCCACCGCACCGCCCACGCTCGCCCTTGAGGCTTACGGCTTCCGCCTGTTTCAGCGCCGGGCGGAAAGCTTTGGGCGCTGATTGGCGGCCTCAAGCCGCCGGCTGGAGGTCAGGGACGTAGTGACCCGCCACGCCCCGCGCGATCCCCGCCGGGTCCGATGGGGCGACGTTCGTCAGCACGATCACCGTAAGATCATCCTCCGGGAACCGCTCCGCATGGGACATAAAGCCGGGGATGCCCCCGCTGTGACCCACAGAGGGGTGCCCCTGATAATCACTCACAACCCACCCAAATCCATAATCCGCCTTCGTGCCGTCGGTCAGCGTCGCGGGCGTCCACATCTTCTCCCAAATGCTTTTCGGGAGCAGGCTTTTGCTGCCCAGTGCAGCATCCCATTTCGCGAGGTCAAGGACCGTGGAGACTAAAGCGCCCGCCGAGAAGGGCCAGGTCATCGAGATGTGGTCAGCGTTGCGCCACTTGTCCTCAGCCCACTCATAGCCGCAGGCGCGATCCGGGAGAATGTCCTTCATGTCGTTGACGCGAGTGGCTCCCATCTTCAAGGGGGCGAAAATGCGATCCTGGAGGAAGTCTCCGTAGGGCTGACCGCTCGCCCGCTCGATGATATGGCCCAGCAAATAGTAGCCGGTGTTGTTGTAGGCAAACTGCTCGCCGGGCGCGAACTCCAGCGGCTCGCCCGCGACCAGGGCGAGGACTTCGTCCCGCGAAGTCGGCAGGAACGTCAGGCGGGCCATGACATCGGGAATGCCGGTGAAGCTCTTGATGCCCGAGGTGTGATCCAGCAGGTGCTGCACCGTCACGCTCTCCCAGGCGGCGGGCAGCCCCTCCAGAGCATGGGTAACGCTCTCTTCCAGGCCAATCTTGCCTTCCTCCACGAGCATCATGATTGCGGTGGCCGTGAACTGCTTGGTGATCGAACCGATTTGGAAAATGGTTTCGGGCGTGACCTGGACATCCAGTTCCAGGCTCGCGAGGCCGTAACCGCCCGCCCGGACGACCGCGCCGCCACGGACGACGGCCAGCGATAAGCCGGGGATGTGCTGGCTCTCCATCTGGTCGGCGACGGACCGGTCTACGGCATCTTTCGTGTTCTTCAAGGACATGGGGCATTTTCCTCGTGACGGGAGGCACTCCCTGCGGCGGCATGGGCTGCACAAAAACGGCCCCGGCGGGAACGCCGGGGCCGTCTCATCTTTGACCTCTACCGCCGCCGCAGGAAGGCGGGGATGTCCACGTCGTTGTCAGCGGGCTGGCGCTGGGTGACAGGGGCCGGCTCGGGGGCCGTGGCGACCTCGGCCCCGCCCTGGCCGCCGCGCGTGCTGGCGGCCATAACCGTGCGGGCGGGCGCGGGGACGCTCGGGCGCTGGTCGAAGCCGGTGGCGAGGACGGTGATGCGGACCTCGTCCACCAGCTTGGGATCCTGGACGATGCCGAAGATGATGTTGGCGTCCTCGGCGTCGGTCGCCTGCTGGATCAGCTCGGTCGCCTCGTGGACTTCGGCCAGGGTCATATCCGGGCCACCGGTGATGTTGATCAGGGCCGCGCGCGCGCCCTCGATGCTGGTTTCGAGCAGCGGCGAAGCGATAGCCGCCTGGGCAGCGTCCACGGCCCGGTGGTCGCCGGAGGCGACGCCGATGCCCATGAGGGCGGTCCCGGCGTTCAGCATGATGGCGCGCACATCGGCGAAGTCCACGTTGATGATGCCCGGAATGGTGATAATGTCCGAGATGCCTTGGACGCCCTGCCGCAGCACGTCGTCGGCCTCCTTGAAGGCTTCGACGAGGGTCGCCCGCTTCTCGACGACGCCCAGCAGGCGGTCGTTCGGGATGATGATGACCGTGTCCACCTTATCCTTGAGGTTGTCCACGCCCTCGTCGGCCAGGCGCGAGCGGCGCGGGCCTTCGAATTTGAACGGCTTGGTGACGACCGCGACCGTCAGGATGCCGAGGTCTTTGGCGATCTCGGCGATGACCGGCGCGGAGCCTGTGCCCGTGCCGCCGCCCATGCCCGCCGTGATGAACACCATGTCCGCGCCTTCCAGCGCCTTCTTGATGTCGCTCTTGGACTCCTCGGCGGCCGACCGGCCCACCTCGGGGTTGCCGCCCGCACCCAGGCCGCGCGTCAGGTTCTCGCCAAGCTGAAGCTTGTAATCGGCGGCGGAGATGTCAAGGACCTGAATATCGGTGTTCATCGCGATGAACTCTACCCCGGTCAGGCCCGCCTCGATCATGCGGTTGACGGCGTTCGTGCCGCCGCCGCCGCAGCCGATTACTTTGATTTTGGCGAAAGGCGCCAGGTCGTCTCGTATTCCAAGTGCCATGTGAAATTCATCTCCCTTAAAGCGTGAAAAGCGTTGTCAAGTCTGTTTATGTGAATGTCGTATTTACTGCTGTACGCAAGCCGCGTCCGTAAAGTTCTAGAAAGTCTCAGGCGGCAAGGCTCATCTGTCGTGAAGCTTCCAATTCAGCCATCTTCGCGTCTTCCATGTCTTTTAGTGCCTTGTGCATCTCTTCAGGACTGACGGCAGCACGGAATGCATCAAAAGCCTCGAAGTAGCGGTCAGTCTCCCGTTGAACTAGCACATAATCCTGTGCCCAGCCTGGATTGTCGCTCTCGTCCGCCGGCAGCAGAAAGACACGAGGATGCGGCTCAGGCTCTTGATCGTTCCAAGAGCTTTCCAGTTCCTCAAGCTTCGTCGCCTCGTCATAAGCATCCACTGCGTTGCCGATGTGGATGAGCAAGTACAAGCGCCCATCCGACATCTTCGCCCGATGAGTGAGTAAAGTAGCCTTGATGCCCAGATGTTCCGCCCGTGCAGTCAGCGAATCATAGATTTCCTGTCGCTGGGAAATGGGTCTTATTTCTGTGGTGGTCATCACAATGGCTTCACTATCAATCTAGTATGATAAGGGCAAGACGATGCTGATGCTTCTCACAATAAAAGCCGCGTCTTTGAGCGCTTGGGCGAGTGCCGCCTCAGTTATCTCAGTGTTCATCTTGTAATCCGCTCGCAGCCGCAGTTTGTAAAGGGCCGAAAGACGTTTCGCAAGGATGTTCCGTGTGTTTCGGCTCCAGGATGAAGACCGTGATGATACCGGTGTCGTCTTCAGAAGGATCGGAGTCGCTTGGTGGCTCCAAGCTTCCCGCTCTTCCAGCCCCGGCAGAACAAGTTTTTGATATAACAGGGCAGCGGTCGCCGCCTGATAGGCGGCATAGTAGGCCCGGCTCGCGCTGGGGTGCAAGTGTTCGTGCTTCTGCAAGATCTTGGCGGCCTCCTTGTTCCCCTTCCCACTACCCGCCGACGGCGCGGGCCATGATGCGGGCGAAGAAGCGCTGGAACTTGCCCATCAAAGAGTTCTCGTGCTGGCCTTGGTGCGACGAGTGGTGGTGACGCGCCCCGTACTGGACCAGACCGATGGCGGTCGCGTAGACCGGCGAGCGTAGGTCGTTCGAGATGCCGCCAACATCGCGCGGGCTGCCAACGCGGGTAGGCATCCCTGTCACCTGCTGGCATAACTCCGCCGCCCCTACGAGCTGAGACCCGCCGCCCGAGAGCACGATGCCGGCGGGGAGCAGGTTGTGATAGCCCGACTTCAGGATCTCCTGCCGGATCATCAGGAACAGCTCGTGCATGCGTGGCTCGACGATCTCGGCCAGAATGCGGCGCGGCAGAAGGCGAGGCTCGTCGCTGCCCAGGCTTAGGACCTCAAACAGCTCGTCGGGCGCCATCAGGCTCACCGAGGCCGCCGCCTGCTCGCGCTTGACCCGCTCGGACTCTTCGTGCGAGGCGCGCAGACCGACGCTGATGTCGTGGGTGACATGGTTGCCGCCCACGGGGATGGCCGACGAATAGTAGATGTCCCCGTCCACGAAGACGGCGATATCGGTGGTCCCGCCGCCGATGTCGGCGATGCAGACGCCCAGCATCTTCTCGTCCTGGAGCAGCACGGCCTCCGCCGTCGCGATCGGCTCCAGCACGGTGGCCTCGATGCTCAGGCCCGCCTTATGGACGCATTTGGCGACGTTCTGCAAGAAGGTCACCGCACCGGTCACGATATGGGTCTCGACTTCGAGCCGGGTCCCGGACATGCCGACCGGAAAGCGGATGCCCCCCTGACCATCAATCGAGTAGGAGCGCGGGATGGCGTGGATGATCTCGCGGTCGGGCGGCAGGACGATGACGCGGCTCTGGTCCTGGACGCGGGCGACATCGTCGTCGGTGATCTCCCGGGAGGCGTGGGTGATGGCAACTACGCCGCGCGAATTGAGCGAGGCGACGTGCTCACCGGTCACGCCCACGATGACCCGGTGGATCTCGTAGCCGGACATGGCGCGCGCCTTCTCGACGCTGTCAATGATGGCCTGGGCAGCGCTGTCAATATCAATGACGACCCCCTTGCGGATGCCGCCGGAGAGAGAGTTGCCGACCCCAACGATGTTGATGCGGCCCGGCTCTTCGATCTCGGCAACGACGGTACACACCTTGGTCGTTCCGATGTCTAGGCCCACCACGCAGTCCCTTGCCACCTCCGATACTCCCCTCGTCTTTGACGCGCCCTTTAGACTTGCCAAGTTAGACTTGCTAAGGCTGCGCCTGCTCTTCCAATGATTCCCGCAGCGAGAGCGGGGCGGCCCTCGGCCCCGCGCCGCTCTGCTTCTCGCCGCCACGCCCCTCTCCTTCGCGCCCCTCGAGCCAGTGGCGGCGGATGATGGACAGGTTCACGAAGATCCGCCCGCCCAAAGCCACCACAGCCGCTAGACCCAGCGGCTGTCCCATCAGGTCGCCCAGATACGCCAGGAAGGCAGCCAGCAACGTATTCGCGAGG
>JANLUQ010000263.1:0-1978 GCA_031363565.1 Armatimonadota bacterium
TCGCCGAGGCGGGCGACATTCCCCGGCTGCTCCAGGAGGTCCGACGCAAGCGCATCGAGCGGGTCCGGGCCGAGCGGGCCGCCCGCCGCGAAGCGTGTATCAAGGAGCAGGCACGGGAGAAGGCCGATACTGCCGAGTGGCGGCATAAGACCCTGCCGTTTCTGGGCGAAGGCGTTTCCAAGGGTCTGGTCTATGATGCGGGCGAACCGGAAAAACTTGCCGCTCTGGGCCTGCCACTCCTGACCTCCGCCTCGGATGTCGCTGCCGCTATCGGCATCGAGGAGACTGAGCTGGCCTGGCTGACATACCACCGGGCGGCATCGAGTTTAGATCACTATTCCCGGTTCGCCATCCCAAAGAAGCGGGGTGGGACGCGCGTCCTTTCGTCCCCCAAGCGCCGCCTGCGCGTCGCCCAAAACTGGCTGCTGGAACATATCCTTGCCCCACTGCCGGTGCATGAGGCCGCCGCCGCCTTCCGCCCCGGCTTGTCCGTCGTGGACAACGCCGCCCGGCACACGGGCCGCGCCGTCGTCGCCCGCATTGACCTCAAAGACTTCTTCCCGTCCGTCACCCTGCTGCGCGTCCGCCGCCTGTTCCGCGAGATGGGATACAGCGGCGGTGTGGCGACTCTGTTTGCCTTGCTCGCCACCGAAGCACCGCGCGCCGCCGTCACCCTCGACGGTTTGCCGCGCTTCGTCGCGATCGGTGAGCGCAGCCTGCCGCAAGGGGCCTGCACCTCGCCCGCCCTGACGAACCTCCTGTGCCGCCGCCTGGACTCGCGCCTGGCCGGGGCCGCCGAGGCTTTGGGCTTCCGGTACTCCCGCTACGCTGACGACCTGGTCTTTTCGCACACCGAAGCCTCGGCCCCCGTCGGCATCCTGCTGGCCCTCGCCCGCCGCATCATCGCAGACGTCGGGTTCACGGTCAACGAGGAGAAGACGTCCGTTCTGCGCCCCCAGCACCGGCAGGTCGTCACCGGCATCGTCGTCAACGAAACCCCGCACGTCTCGCGCCCGGACCTGCGCCGTTTCCGCGCCGTCCTGCACCGCTGCGAGACAGTGGGCGTCGCCGAGGTCTCCCGGCAGATGGGCAAAGATGCCCGCGCCTATGCGAGCGGCTACCTCGCCTTCCTGCACATGGTCGCCCCCGAGCAGGCCGCGCGGCTGGCCCTGAAACACCCCTGGGTCGCTCGGTGGCGTCTGCCCGCGCCCTGACGCGCGATGCTTCCGACTCCCGCGCAAGACTTGACAGGGCCGCGATTGTGTGCCACAATCATTCTAATGATAATGGAAACATTGAAACAAAACGCAGCGAAACAAGATACCGCCCGAGCCGCCATGTTCAAGGCTTTGGGCGATCCCACCCGGCTTGCCATCTTCAACTTCCTCCGCACCTGCTGCGGCCCCGTGGCGGTGGACGATGCGGGGGATGTGCGGCCCCTGGACGGGCCGACGGTCGGGGAGGTGTGCTGCCGGGTGACGGGGGCGGAGAAGATCACCTCGGCAGTCTCCTTCCACATCAAGGAGCTGAGGCTGGCCGGCCTGGTGACGGTCGAGCGGCGCGGCAAAAACATGGTGTGCCGGGTCAACCGGGACGCCCTGGGCGCACTGGCGGCCTTCTTCGGCGAGACGGTCCAGGATGACTGTTGCTGACGGGCGCAAGCCAGACGATTAGAAAGAGACGGAACGATGCCAGAGACAAGTTTGATCGAGCGCGACGATGTGCGCGAGGTCGTGCGCCGGAAGTACGGCGAGGCGGCCCTGACGGTCCTGAGTGGGCAGGGCGCGGCCTGCTGCGGCGGCAATACGGGGGGCGGCGGGGCGGCGGACTCCTGCTGCGGGGGCGACACGATCACCGGCGGGCTCTATGACCAGGCGGAGGCCGACCAGATCCCCGAGGCTGCCCTGCTGGCATCGCTGGGGTGCGGCAACCCCACGGCGCTTGCGACCCTGGTTCCGGGCGAGATCGTGCTGGACCT
>JANLUQ010000269.1:0-6158 GCA_031363565.1 Armatimonadota bacterium
GGCAGACAACCCTACGGAACTTCAACAGTGGTATCAAGACAAACTCGGCGTTCCCGTCGGCGAGGATGGTTATACCATGTTCCACTGGCGAGAAGCTGACGCACCGGAAAAGCTGGGGCAGACTGTCTGGTCCTTATTCCCACGGGAGACCACATATTTCGATCCCAGCAGCGCTTCCTGGATGGTCAACTACCTGGTAGAGAACCTGGAGCGGATGCTGGCGCAGCTCCGTGAGGCTGGGGTGACGATAGAAGGGGAAATGGTCGAAGGGGAAGCCGTCGAAGAGTATGGGCGTTTCGCGTGGGTCCTGGACCCAGAGGGCAACAAAGTTGAACTCTGGGAACCGCCCGCTGTTGCTTGATTGCAGCGGCTTTCCGAGCCTCGTTCCGCTCCTGTCCCCATGGAGGCCGGTTCCCGCTGTTCGATGCGCCCACTTTGGTGCCAGTTTCCACACCTGGCACCTCCCCTTCTCCCCCGTGCCTGCCCTTCATTTTCCCACCCCGCCCCCGCCTGCATCCTAATCCACCCGCCGCCCGCCCGCCGGGATGACCACGCCGGGCCGCAGCGTGTACGGTGCACCGCCGAAGTTGACCGTGACGATCGCCCCTGATGCCCAGCGCGTCTGCTGGACGGTGTGGTCGGGCGTCAGGAACTTGTGTGCCAGCATCTCGTCGTAGCCGAGTCGCCGGACCAGGGGGCAGACTGTCCGGTAGGTGCGCGCAAAGTGTGCCTTGTTCTTCTCCCAGACCGCCTTGTCGAACAGGAACAGCGGGGGCGTGCCGTAGAGGCTGTTGAATTGGTCGCGCTTGTCCCACGCTTCCGGCTCCTTGTTGGTCGAGTCGCCCCAGTACCAGCCCGCGACGACGCAGTCGTGGTAGACCAATTCCCACAGGGGGATGCGGTAGAAAGAGCCGACCTGGAACTTCAGGAAGTCCGGGGTGGGCGTCTTGTAATCCATCAGGTCCCGGCCCGAGTCCGGTAGGCGGTAGGGACCTAGGCTCATCATCCCCTCGTAATAGTCCACGAACGGGACGGAGGGGTCAATCCCCGTCTCGGTGCCCACCACCAGCTTTTCCTGACCCGAGCAGAAGTGCAGCAGGGCCATCTTGTAGTGCCGATCTTGGGAGCGCGTCAGTGGGTGGGCGGGATTGTAGTCCTCGCGCCATGGGGAGGCCGTCGTCGTGTCAATAAACCGGCACCCGAAGGGCGTGGTTTTGAGGTCAGCAGGGATGGTCTGCCGAGCGCGCGCCAGGCCGCGCTCGGAGTTGATGACACCGCCTTGATAGACGATCTGTGTCCCGTCCGGCTTCTTCTGGATGTCCGCCCAGCCCTTCATCCAGTCGCCATTGGGCAGCCAGACCAAGTCCTGCGGCCAGCCGGCCTTGTTCGTCCAGGCAGGCGCATCCGGCGGGTAGACATCCTGGAAGATATCGTAGCGGGAGGTCAGATAGCCCAGAGCGTTGATCGCGGCGACCTCTTTGGGCGAGCCGCCGTTTGACCAGAGCACCCGGTCCATTCCCAAAGCCTTCATCTCCCGGCACAGGGCCACTTTATCTCCCTCCCAAGTCCAGACGTTGACCGCGCCGATCAGCTTGTCCACATTCGGATTCTCGCGCCGCTTCTGCACCAATGTCTTGAACAGGCCCATCGCCTTGGCATAGGCCCGGTAGCGCTTCGCCTGCGCTACGTAGCCGCCCTTGGGAAAGAAGACGTAGGTGAGGGATCGGGCGTAGCCGAACCGGCCACGCGTCCCCTCCCAGGCGGGCAGCGCGAACAGGTCGCCGCCCTCCCGCCGCGTGATCTCGATGTGGGCGTCATCGGGTGTCCGCAGGATCGCCATAACGCCCGCGCCCGATTTCGTGTCCGTCACGCCGACCCAGGGCATGCACAGGCCGTGCCCGGAGTAGGTCACAAGCGAGATCGGCGGGATGCTCGCATCGTCCACGGGGTAGAGAATGCCCTCGTTGAGCGGCACGACCAGGGCGGTCCCGTGGCCGGTGACGAACGGGGGCGGGAAGGTGATCGGCTCGGGGGCAGGACCATCCCCAGCCAGCGTCACGGTCAGCTCAGGCGCATCGGCGGCAAGCGTCACCGTGACCCGCAGCGTCAGGTCGTTCGCCACGTCCCAGAGCGTCAGCCGGGCACTTCTCGGGCCGAGTGGATGGGCGTCCCGGACGATCAAGCCCGCTTCAGGCGGCCCTTGCCGCCAGGTCCGGCCCGTGCGCCGGTCTAAGACGGCCAGCGTCCCATTCCCCGCCGCCAGCCTCACGTCCAGGGCCTGGCTCGTGAGCCGCAGCGTCTTCCCATGTAGGGTGCTCGGGACCATGCCTTCTTGAACGAGGGCCGCATCACTCAGCCAGACTGTCCCCGATCCCAGCCCGATCATGCGGAACTGGGTCGTCGCGCAGCCGGCGGGGACGACGAACCGGCGCGACAGGAGCTGCCAGTCGTGCGTCCCAGACGTCCGGGCGGGTGAATACGACCAGTCCAGCACGCCGCCCTTTCCGTCCCGCGTCACCATGCTCAGTTCTGCAACCCCAGCCTTCTCACACCGCACCCAGCCGCTCAGGCGGTAGATACCGCCCGGCGTGGCCGGCAGCGGGGCGGCCTGCGACGTGCTCCAATCGTCCACCCCGGTATGTACCACCCGGAGGGACGGGTGGCCATCATGCCGCGTCTGGGCGTCAAGCGCCATCGAACCCATTCCAACCTGCCGCGACCAGAAGGGTGCCCAGCCCTCCGGGACGCCCGCCGCCGAGACGCCCGCTGCGAAGTCGCCGTTCGTCAGAAGATTATTTGTCAGCAGGTTCAGCGGCGCGGCGGGGGCGGCGCATGGCCCGAGGCACAGAGTTAGGATGATAAGCGCGGTAAGAAGGCTCAGAGGCCAGGCATTTCGTTTCATTTTACGCTTCCTTTCCCATATCGAGCGGCCCGAACATCGGCCTGACGATCCGCGCCAGACGCGCCAGGGGCCGGGCGATCGGCGGCAGGCCCAGCACGGGCCGCAGACGGCCCAGCATCTCCTGCGCGAACGCCAGCAGATCGCGCGTCTTCCCCTGCCCCTCGCTCCGGTCCTGGAGCCAGAACAGGATGATCAGCAGGTGGGCGGAATAAAACAGCGTCGTCATCTGCTCCGCCTGCCCGCGCCGCGGCGCATCCGAGGCGCCCATCACGACCCGCAGGTAGATCCGCCAGACGCGGTCCCGCAGGCCAGCGACGCCATCCCCCAGCACAGCCACGGGCGAGTCGGGGGCAAGCCCCGCCGCGAACAGCGCCCCCATCGTCGCCCGGTGCGGCGTCAGCCGCCGCAGGTCAGCCTCCATCGTCGCCACGAACCGCTTCGCCAGGGGCATGGGCGGCAGGGCGGCGACTTCTTCTTCCAGCTCCGACGCCAGCCGCTCGTACAGGGCCAGCACCATTTCTTCCTTGCGCGCGAAGTAGCGGTACGCCAGCCCCAAGGAGGAGCCGGCCTCCCCCGCGATGTCCCGCATCGTGGTCTCGGCGTAGCCCTTGCGCGCGAACAGTTTCAGGGCAGTCTCTAGGATGTGCTCGCGCGTCCGCTGCGCCTTGGGCGTCGTCTTCGCAGGACTTGGTTTCGCAGGACTTGGTTTCGCAGGAGCGGTCTTTACGGTCATAATCGGCTCCAAAAATAAATTATGAACATGTTCATAAAAACGTTGACTTGCATGTTCAATGTGGGTACCCTCTATTCAGTGAACAATGAACATGTTCATTATACCACAACCAAGCGAAACGGCAGCCGAGTCGAAGCAGGAAAAGAGGACCAAATGCAAACCGAGATCGTCATAACTTACGCTGTGTATCTGCTCCTGAGCATCGCCCTGACCGTCTGGGTGGCCCGGACGCTTTTCAAGAGCGGGCGGGTCTTCCTGGTGGACGTCTTCCGGGGCGACGAGGCCATCGCCGATTCGGTGAACCAGCTCCTCGTGGTCGGGTTCTACCTGATCAACCTAGGCTACATCAGCCTGATGCTGAAGATCAGCGACCCGGTCACCGACGCCCGCCAGGGCATCGAAGCGCTGGCCGCCAAGATGGGCCTGGTCCTGCTGATGCTGGGCGGGATGCACTTCTTCAACCTGTTCCTATTTAGCAAGATCCGCTCGTCGGCCCTGAACAGCCGAAAGCCCATGCCCGTCGGTGAGGCACCGATGCCAGGCTATACGCCTTACCAGTAAAGGACGGCAGGCGTCTGGCACTTATTAGGCTCGCCGCTCAGGGCAGGGCATGACGCGAAGGGTTCAGTCCCATGATCACGCTGCGTACCCAAACCGTTATCCTCGCGCCGCCGGAGCGCTGCTTCGACCTCACCCGAAGCGTTGATCTTCATGCCGACAGCGCCTCCGTAATCCACGGCAAAGCCGTCGCGGGCCGCACGGCAGGGCTGTCCATGCTCGACGACCGGACGACCTGGTCCGCCCGTTTCTTCGGAATGCACTTCTCGCTGACGACGGAGATCACGGCATTCGACCGGCCGCTCGGCTTCTCCGACGTGCTCTGTACTGGGCTATTCACCCATTTTGGTCACGTTTACACGTTCCAGCCAATGAGCGCGGGGCAGACTCTGATGACGGATGTTTTCTCGTTTCAAAGCCCCTTCGGCGCTCTGGGGGCCATACTCGATGTGGTCGCCTTGCGCCGCCGGATGCGGACGGTGATGGAATTTCGCGCCGACTATATCAAGCGCATCGCGGAATCAGGAGAGTGGCGCAAATATCTGGGTTAGGAGAGCATAATATGAAGATCATCATTCCGGGCGGGAGCGGGCAGGTCGGGACGCTGCTGGCCCGCGCGTTCCACGCCGAGGGCCACGAAGTCGTCGTCTTGAGCCGGATGCCCACGCCGGCTCCCTGGCGGGTCGTGCCATGGGACGCCGAGACGGTGGGGGAATGGGCAGAAGAGGTGGACGGGGCGGACGCGGTGATCAACCTGGCCGGGCGCAGCGTCAACTGCCGGTACACGCCGGAGAACCGCAAGGTCATCATGGACTCGCGCGTCCGCTCGACGCGCGCCGTAGGGGAGGCCATCGCGAAAGCGCCGAACCCGCCCCGCGTCTGGCTCCAGGCGAGCACGGCGACGATCTACGCGCATCGATACGATGCGGCCAATGACGACGTTTCGGGCATCTTGGGCGGCGCGGAGCCAAACCTGCCCGACACCTGGCGCTTCAGCCTCGATGTCGCCCGGCAGTGGGAGGCCGCCCTGGATGAAGCGCAGACGCCCCGGACGCGCAAGGTCATCCTGCGGTCAGCGATCGTGATGAGCGCCGGCAAGGGCGGGGCATTCGACGTGCTGCTGGGCCTGGTCCGGCGCGGGCTGGGAGGCACGGAAGGCGACGGGCGGCAGTTCGTCTCATGGATACACGAAGACGACTTTGTGCGCGCCGCCCGCTTCCTGCTGGAAGATGACGGCCTGGCCGGACCGGTCATCCTCGCCGCGCCCGGCCCGCTCCCGAACGCCGCCTTCCTGCGCGCCCTGCGGGACGCGGCGGGTGTCTCGGCGGGCCTGCCGGCGACGGCGTGGATGCTGGAGATCGGCGCGCGGGCGCTGGGGACCGAGACCGAGCTGATCCTGAAGAGCCGCTATGTCATCCCACGCCGTCTGACCGAGGCGGGCTTCGCGTTTGAGTACCCTGCCTGGCCCCAGGCCGCACAGGATTTGTGCCGCCGGGCAGGGACGTAGGGGCGGGGGTGTTCTGCTGGCCCTTGGATTTGGGCAGCGTGGCGGGGGCGGGCGGGTTCGGCGCGGAGGCATTGATGTTCCAAGTCAGCACGGCGCAGCCCCAGACCTTGTGGCCCTCAGCATTGGAGACTTATAATAGAGGGGTTGAACTGAAGCTGCGCCGGCGCGATGGAGGCCCAGCGGGGGTCTGCTCACGAGACGGAAAAATCGCATGCGAATCGGCACTGTCAGAAGACGGTCTCCTCTGGCAAGCGTCGCTGTAGGAAACGATACTGTGTCGCATCGCGGGAATTGTTTCGATCCCGACCCACCCCGAAAGCGTGTGCATCGGCGAAAGCCTCAGACCAAACACGGAGATGCTCATCGTCATCCGTGGCAAGCACCCGCCGAAGGGTCTCCTTTAAAGACACTGCTCCCAGGTCCTAAAGCTCCAGGTGGACCCGCAGGGAGACCACGTC
>JANLUQ010000285.1:0-3019 GCA_031363565.1 Armatimonadota bacterium
CCGCCGAGGCCCAGCGCTAACAGCAGGCCGAACGAAACGGTCGTGGACGCTTCGGGAACGGGTGCCCCCGTAGCGACCAGGCTCCCGGCAGAGATCGCACGGCCAACAGTAGACCCGCCGGTCACGGGGGTGGCAAACTCCCCACTGTTCGTGAGAAGGCTTCCTTGGGGGAAGGAGCCTGGCTGCAAAGGCTGCACACCGGGAATCCGGTCATCAACGCCGACGCTCAGGACGATTTCGTTGAGGCCGGAAATAAATGAAAACGCGAAGTACGGGCTGTTGTGCGGGTTGGTCGCTGGCAAAACATAATGTTTGCCAAGCAGGCCGTCCGTCAGGCCATTGGTCGTGGTAATGTCGAGAGCGCCAAAAACCCCCGTCGTGGGGTTGGCATTAAAGAAGCCGCTGGCGGTGGCACCATCGGCAAACGTGACGCCGCTGAGTGTGTAAAGCAGGTTTTGGGCTGCGGCGGGGCGGGCGGCGGCGGCGCCCAAGGCGCAAAGGCCGGTGAGCGCCAGTCCGAGACGAATCGTGCGTGAGGAGTGCATGGGTACGAACCTTTCTGTGAAACGGCAGTCTGTAGATCGCGCGTCGGAGCGCTTGATCTTCAGCAACTGGCGGTGGAGGCACGATTGCCCACGCCTGGGGCAGTGCGGGATACCGGTACTACTACTATACTGCATAAACTGTGCCAAGTCTGGCTGCTAGGGGAGGAAGCAGGGAGGAATGACGAGAAAGGCGTGGGTGAATGTCTTCACCCGCGCCTTGTTGCCTCTTATCGTTGAGGCGACTCTAGGGACCGGGCGGCCTTCTTTCGCCTGGCGGCGACCACGACGCTGCCCATCCCGAGAGCCAGCAGCAGGCCAAAGGAAGCCGTGGTCGAGGCTTCGGGGACGGGAGGGGCACCGACGATGCCGATATTATCAATGGCGAACTGGCCGGAGATCGATGTCGCGGAACTGAGCTGGACGGAGTTAAAGACCGGGCCGAAGAAGCCGATGACCCCTTCCGCATTGCTGCCCCCGTTCGGCACGAGGCCCGGCACCGTGAGTATGCCGACGGAAACTCCGTTCTCGAATGCCTGTAAGGTGAACGTCTGTGGGGTCAGCAGACGGAAGCTGGCGTTCGCAAAGTCCAGGGTGAGGCTGGACAAGTTTCGGCTGAAGGCGATGTTGAGCGGGATGTTCGCACCAGTCGCAGTCCCAAATCCTTCGCCGAGGACCTGGCCGGAGAGCAGGACCGAGCCGTAGGCCGGGTTAGGACCGACCACAAAGCCGCCCGGACCACCGGGGGCGCTGAAGGTAGCGGTGATGCCGCCGCTGGTGTTGCTGAAGGGGGTCTGCGTCCCAGTGGTATCCCCTTCGAAGTTGAACAAACCGACCTGAGCGTGAACGGGCGCGATGGCCGCCAGTTCCAGCAGGAAGAGTAAGACCACGGCCGGACCGGTCTTGGAGACGAGATTCATTACGAAACCTTTCGTGCTAGCGGGCGAGGAGCCACCCCATGCATTTACGCAGGGGGAGGAATTGCCCAATTGTTTCAGGTGCGAATTCCTTTCGAGAAATGCCGATACTGGTCGAGAAATGCCCACATTCCTGCGGATGACGCTGCAGAAGTCGCATCTCGGCGGAAAGATGGTATTCATACTCACTGCACAAACCATGCCAAGGAGGCGGCATAGTGCGATGGAACTCTAAATAGCCCAGGTATTTTTAGGACCCTCTATTTTTCGGGACCATCCGAGCTGTTCCCCCGTAGTTATACTTGGCATGGTTTATGCAGGAGAGTGGGGCATCACACAAGCCAGGGAGGCAAACATGCTCGTTTTATCACGCCGAACGGATGCCGGAGACAAGTCCACCATCTGCATCGGCAATGACATGGAGATCACGCTGATCGAGGTTCACGGGGATGAGGTGCAAATCGGCGTCAGAGCGTCGCGCGAGGCGGTCGTGGACGGCTGCGCGCTGTGGAAACAGATGCCGCAGGAGACCGGCGGCGCGGAACGGGAGGCGGCGAGCGACCACTGAGGGCGCAGAAGGAACGAGGGGGTGCGGCAAGCAGCGCCCCTGCGTCGTTATTCGCAGTCCGCACAGTCGGACCGGCGCTTGCAGCCCAGGGGTTCAGCCCTGGGCTATCGTATGTAACTGATGTTACGCATTCCCGCCGTCGGGTGCAGCCCCGCCGTGAACGGCAGGTCTGGGGGGCCTGCGGCCAACCGGTCTGCGACCGCAGGAGAAGTCTTTCTCTCTCGTCCGCAGGGAGGTCGGCGTCTCGCCCCCCAGACGGGTCGTTCACGGCGGGTCGTTTACGGCCTGGTCACAGCCCGTGCGTGACATCAGCTGATGTAAGAGGTTTTTATGAGCACATCCTTTGTCACCCAACTCACCTGCTGGTCCTGCGGGACGGCTTACCCCGCCGACAGGTGGCGCAATCTGTGCGACTGCGGCAAGCCGCTGCGGGTGGATTACGACCTGCCTGCCGTCGCCGAGGCCATTTCCCGCGACGATCTGGCCGGGCGAACGCACTCCCTTTGGCGCTGGCGCGAGATGCTGCCGCTGCCGCTCGATGAAGAGGCCCTGACACTGGGCGAGGGCGGGACGCCGCTGCTGGCTGCCGACGGTCTGGGCGATGAGATGGGCATGGCGGCGGGGACGCTGTGGGTCAAGGATGAGGCCGTCAACCCGACTGGCTCGTTCAAAGCGCGCGGCATGGCCGTGGCGGTCGCGATGGCCCGGCTGAGCGGGGCGCAGAAATTGGCTGTGCCCTCGGCGGGCAACGCGGGCGGGGCTTTGGCCGCCTATGCTGCGCGGGCGGGGATCGAAGCGCATGTCTTCATGCCGCGCGACGTGCCCGCCGCCAATCGGCTGGAGTGCGTCCTCGCTGGGGCGCAGGTGACACTGGTGGACGGCCTGATCAATGACTGCGCCAAGCGGGTCCAAGAGGGACAGGCGCGGGAAGGCTGGTGGGACATGTCCACGCTGCGCGAGCCGTACCGGGTCGAGGGCAAGAAGACGATGGG
>JANLUQ010000297.1:0-22122 GCA_031363565.1 Armatimonadota bacterium
GCAGATCCTAGGATGAGCAGCTTGCACACGCTGGCACAGTTCCACTTCAGGAAGTCGTACTCGCTGTGGCGTAGGCTCTCCCAAAGGCGAACGACGGTGTCCTCGTCCAGTCCAATGACCTCGTCGGCGTGGTCGGCATCCCTTTGCATGTACCCCTGCTGTGGGTCTCTCTCCTGAAGTGGAACTGTGCCAGCGTGTGCAAGCTGCTCATCCTAGGATCTGCACCCGCGCGGGATGCCTCCATCAAAGACTTCGCGCTCGATGTTTCGGAGCTTGCGCGGCTGAACGATCCTGACGAGTTGCTGACGGCCCTGCGCGCAATCGCCGACTCGCCGCTCGGCATCAGCCATCCCGAGGAACTGCGCCGTTTGGCCGAAGCATACGCCGCCGCAGACCACTCTTAGGCATTGCTGCCTATTCAGCCGGTTCTGGAACCCAAGGGACGCTTGATCCAACTGCCTTCACGCACCTCGCGCATGGTCAGGATGTAGGCGAGGAGAAGCGAGGCAGCGAGAGATGGCTGAACGGAGGCGTCTGGGAATGGCTCCATATAGTAGACATCCGGTGGGTCGCCGTCGCCACGCAGGATCAGCGCTCGCTCCTTCGTTTCGCGGCGTAGAATGACCCCGCCGCGCCAGCCGTTCCCGAGGATGTCGAAGCCGCCCTGCCGCTCCTCACCTGCGTTGATCCGGAAGAACTCTCCCGTCACGCCCGACCCCCCGGGATGGTAGGAGGCTGCGACCTCGGTTCCCTGCGGCGTCGGGCGCAGCAGGAGCCGCGACCGATCATGCCGCATAACCCGCCAGGGCTGCGTCTCACCGGCAGGGACGATTCCTTCCCCCAGGTGCAGGGAAGCAGCCGGGGTACCGTCAGGCCAAGAGGCGATGTAGTACCAGAAGTACTTGTGAGAGGGAACGATGACGCCCGGAAGCGTCGCGCCCGCCGGTTTGATCTGGCGGGCGCGAATCGTGAGAAACCTATCTATCGGCGCGAGGAGGTCCATAGGTCAATGGACGGGCTTGACGAGTGAGGCGGTCTTGATATACTTCTGCGGGGCCTTGTCGAAGGCCGGCTTGCAGGCCGAACAGCAGAAGTAATAGGTCTTGCCCTTGTAAACACTGGAACCGATGGCTTCCTTGACAGAAGCGATCTTCTCCCCAGTGACTGGGCAGACCAGGGCAGCGGGCTTGGCCGCAGGCTTCGCCTTGGAGGCGGGGGCGGCGAACAGGGCGGTCGGCAGAAGCAGCGCGGCGGCAGCCGCCAATAGGGTACGGGTCATTTCGATTCTCCTTGACTTTCGTGCTTGACTTTCGCGTGTGGTTTCTCCTATAATAAGCTCGATTTTCGGGGAAAAAGTTCCCCAAGCGCAAGAACTAAGGAGATTCAACGTGGAACGAACATTTTTAATGGTCAAGCCGGACGGCGTCGAGCGCCGGCTTGTCGGCGAGATCATCCGCCGGTTTGAGAACAAGGGCTTTACACTGACCGGGCTGAAGATGCTGACGCCGACCCGCGAGATGGCCGAGGCGCACTACGCCGTCCATCGCGGCAAGCCGTTCTTTGAAGGCGTGGTCGGCTTCATCAGCTCCGGCCCCATCGTCGCGATGGTCTGGGAGGGCGAGGATGTTGTCGCCCTCGCCCGCCGAGTGATCGGGGCGACCAAGCCCGCCGACTCGACGCCGGGGACCATTCGGGGTGACTACGCTAACGCCATCGAGCAGAACTTGGTTCACGGGTCGGACTCGGTAGAGAACGCCGAAACCGAGATCGGCATCTGGTTCCGGTAAACTTTGGCCTGCTCCTTCGGCGTGACGAACTTCACACAGCAAGCGTGAAAACTGTCACGTCTGCGCCCTTCGATCAAGGATATACTGGAACTTGCCTGGTCAAAGGGGACCGGCACTCCTGCTCCAACGCTGCGAAGCGTGTTCACCGTGCGTTCAGGCGCACAGAAGGAAGCATCCATGTCCAGTATCCTGTTCGTCTCGCTCGGTGCGTTCACCGATGCCCCTGGCATCCAGATCGTCGTTGATGCCAACGGCCATGTTCACATCGTCCGTGTCCCCGGCTGGAACCCGGAAGTGATGGCGGAAGTCGCCGGTGCGGTCCAGGTGCTTTCACAGGCCACCCGGATCAAAGATGCCGGAATGCAGAAACAGTTTCAGCAGTTCGGCGAGGGCATCATCCAGGCGCGAAGCAAGGAGATTGCCCGGTACATCCAGCAGGCAGGATAGCCTCTCGGAAAAAGCCCCGCGCGACAGCGCGGGGCTTTTTTGTTATCGGCGCTCCGCCCCCGCGCGCTCGGCCAGCAGGGCGGCGACGGCGGCCATCTGGGCATCCACCTCAGTATCGGTCAGGGTCCGGTCGGCGGCCCGGAAGGTGAGGCGCAGGGCGACGCTCTTCTTGCCGGCGGGGACGCGCTCACCGGCATAGACGCTTTGCAGGCCGATGGTCTCGGTCAAGGCAGGATCGGCGGCTTCGCGGGCCGTCGTCTCCAGCAGGGCATAGGGCGCGGAGACGTCTACGAGGGCGGCGATATCGCGCGAAACGGCGGGGAAGCGCGGCAGGGCCGTGTAGCGGCGCGTCCCATCCGCGTAGGACAGCAGCGCGGCGGCGTTCAGCTCGAAGACGGCGACGCGGCCCACTCCGGCGGGAACGTCCAGGTACGCCTTGACGGCGTCTGGGTCCAGTTCGGCAACGTAGCCAATGACCTGACCGGGCAGCGAGACAGAGGCGCATCGGCCAGGGTGCAGGAACGGACGCGTCTCGGCAGCGAAGGTGACTTGGGGGAGCGAGAGCGCGGCGGCCAGGCTTTCCACCAGTCCCTTGGCCGTGAAAAAGTCTATGGAAGGCCCGGTCAGTACGGCGGCGACATGGCGGGTTTCGACATACTGGCCCTCAGCCTCGCCCTTGTCAAAGACCTTGCCAATCTCGAAGACTTTCACCTCGGCCTGGCGCTGGCGCGTATTCCGGGCCAGAACTTCCAGCAGGTTCGGGACGAGCGATTGGCGCAGGCCGGACAGTTCGGCGGAAAGGGCCTGACGGATCGTGACGCGGCGGCCCTCCTCACGCGGGTCGTCGAAGGGCGACGGCGCGGCGAGCGAATGCGTCAGGGCTTCCGACAGGCCGAAGCCGATCAAGGCCGTCCGCAGTCGGGCCGCCAGATGCCCCGCCGGCTCGTCCCCCCCACCCGATCCGCGTGCGGGCGGGAGGGTTTCGGGCAGGGTGTCGTAGCCGATCATGCGCCCGACTTCCTCGATCAAGTCAATCTCCTTGACCAGATCGGGCCGGTAGGTGGGCACTGTCACCGACAGCGGCTCCTGCGAGGCGCCGACGACCAGCCCCAAGCGGCGCAGGCTGCCTGCAATGACGGCCTCGTCAAGCTGTGTCCCCAAAATGGCGTTCGTGCGCGACGGCCGCAGGGTCAGAACGCGCTCACGGGCGGGCTGCGGGTACAGGTCAATCCGGCCTAGCACAACCTCGCCGTCGGCGAGTTCGGCCAGCAGGTCGCAGGCACGTTCCAGAGCGATGGGGGCAAGCTCCGGATCCACGAACCGCTCGAACCGGTAGGAGGCCTCGGTGGAGAAGCCGAGCGTCTTGGCCGTCCGCCGGATGCTGCCGGGGTCAAAGTGGGCCGACTCCAGGAAAATATGCTTGGTGGTCATGGAGACTTCGGTGTCCGCCCCGCCCATGATGCCCGCCAGGCCAATGGGCCGGGACTGGTCGCAGATCGCCAGCATGTCCGGCGTCAGTGCCCGCTCCATACCATCCAAGGTCTTCAGCGTCTCGCCCGCCTGCGCGGCCCGGACGACGATCTGCCCTTCGGGCAACGTCGCGTAGTCGTAAGCATGCAAGGGCTGGCCGAGTTCGAGCATCACATAGTTCGTGATGTCCACGACGATGTTGATGGACCGCATCCCCGCCGCTTCCAGCCGCTTTCGCATCCAGTCGGGCGCGGGCCGGAAGACGATGTTGCGGATTAGCTTGCCGGTAAAGCGCGGGCAGAGGGAAGGGTCTTCGATGCGGACGCCGACCCAGCGCTTGATGTCGGCGTTCTCATCCGGCAGCGGCGCGGGCTGCCACGCCAGGGGCCGGTCCAGCGCGGCGGCGGCCTCACGGGCGGTCCCGACGACCGAGAGCCAGTCGCCCCGGTTGGGCGTGATCTTGGTGTGGAAGACCGGCCCGTCCTCCGACGGCGTCGTCTCCTCCACCTCCAGCCCGGCCATCGTCAGCTTCGCCGCCAGGGCGTCATCATCCAGCAACGTATCCACAAATTCTCGGAGCCATTCAATGGGAAGTTTCATTAGTTACTCGTGGCTATTCTGATGCGTTGTGAGGCTTCCTGCCAGGAAGAAACCGGCTGGGGATTCTGGCGGTAAGATTGCAGCCTGCGCTCCAAATCCTCATGCGACGGTTCGGGCAGTGCAAAATCATCTTGTGCGGCGGTAAGGGTATCAGAAACGTTTTCGACCATTTTCGCCGGAGCTATGTCTTTCATAAAGTCTCTCCACGTCATGTATCAACAGGAGTTTCAGAGTAACTTGCATACCCCTCAAACAACCAGATAATCGCCCTGTGCCGCTCCAGAGTTATCGCCATGACTTCTTGCAAGCGTTCGTTGTCGGTTTCGCTGAATGACTTCCCATCAATACCAAGGTCACTATGGGCGAACAACGCACCTGCATCGATGCCGAGTAACTTTAGCCATTCCTCCTCGACCCATCGTGTGAAGTCTCTTGGAACATCGTTACGAACATGATCCCTCAACCGGGAGTGGATCGCATAGAAGAATTCTCGGCAGGCTTCAAGTTCCGCAGGACTGCGTAGTTCAGCGCTGGTGATTATATCCACAGCACTCTCGTTCAAAAACCAGAGGGCATCAGTAACCGTATGGGCATCCACCTGTTCTCCGGAGACAGGAAACTCAAGGTACTTTAATGCCCAAGCGAGAACTGCAAGCCCTTCCACATACCATGAGGCTTGGATCATATCACTGGATGCGAGCAGCCCGAGAGGAGCACGAAGCATCGTCTCCTCGCCCGGCTCTACCTCATCCCACAAGCTTAAACGAGTCAACCAATCTATGATGTGTCCATGCAAAGATTGTGCCTCAGGGTCGGTTACACCACTTTCAATGGATGCACGACACACGACCGCAGACAGAACGAGTGAGCGCCGAGCCACTCGGGTGGCGGTTAAGGGCACCCATTCAGGAACGCTCCAATCCATAAGGTCTGCGTCCTTCATGCCAACTTTCAGAACTGCCGGAGGAAGCGGAGGTCGTTTTCGGTGAAGAGGCGGATGTCATCAATGCCGTACTTCGCCATCGGCATCCGGTCCACGCCGAGGCCCCAGGCGAAGCCGGTGTAGCGCTCCGAGTCAATGCCCATCTCGTCCAGGATGTTGGGGTGGACCATGCCCGCACCGCCGAGTTCCAGCCAGCCGGTCCCCCAGCGGATGGCGACCTCGACGCCGGGTTCGACGAAGGGGAAGAAGTCGGGGCGGAAGCGGATCTCGACCTCGCCGAAGAGGCGGCGGACGAGTTCGGCGAAGGTGCCTTTGAGATCTGCCAGCGTCAGGCCCTCGTCCACAGCGAGAATGTCGCACTGGTGAAAGGTGTGGGAATGGGTGGCGTCTACGGCCTCGTAGCGGTAGCACTTGCCGATGGTGGCAGCGCGGATGGGCGGCTTCTGGGCCTGCATGACGTGGGCCTGGAAGGCGGTCGTCTGTGTCCGCAGCAGGTGGGTCGGGTCCACATAGAACGACATTTGCTCGTCGAAGGCGGGGTGGTCGGGTGGGTAATTGAGGGTCTGGAAGTTGTAATAGTAATCTTCGATGTCTGGCCACTCGGCGAAACGATAACCCATGCTGATGAGGGCATCTTTGACCGCCTGCGCCTGGCGCGTGATCGGATGCTGGGTCCCGCGCGGGTAGGCCGCACCGGGCAAGGTGACATCTATGGCGTCAGCGGCAAGGCGCGCGGCGCGCTCCTGTGAGGCTAGCCCGGAGCGCTTCTCGTCGAGCAAGGCAGTCAGTTCGTCCTTGCGGGCGTTGACGGCTTGGCCGAAGCGCGGCTTCTCGTCGGGCGGCAGAGTGCCAACGAGGCGCAGGAGGCCAGTAAGCTGGCCTTTGCGCCCCAGATACGATACTTCGACCGCCTCGACATCGGCTGTCGTCTGGGCCGCCCCCAGGGCGGCCTCCGCTTCCGATGCGACCTGATCTAGCTGCTCCGCTGCAGTCATGGCATTAGGAGGCCGTGACCAGCGTGTGGGTCGGTGCGGCGATGGTGATGTTGAGCGACGTAACAAGGGTGTTGAAGGCGGCGTTGTCGCTGATCGCCATCTCGGACAGGACCTTGCGGTCAAGCTCCATGCCGCTGGAGGCAAGAGCAGAAATGAAGCGGCTGTATTGAACGCCCTGCGCGCGGCAGGCGGCGTTGATCCGCGCGATCCAGAGGCGGCGGAACTCGCGCTTTTTGTTGCGGCGGTCCCGGTAGGCGTACTGCCCGGACTTCATTACCTGTTCGTTTGCGCTCTTGAAGAGGCGTGACTTGGCGCCGAAGTAGCCCGAGGCTTCCTTCAAAATCTTGTGGTGACGCTTGTGCTTCATCACGCCGCGCTTGACTCGTGCCATGGTTCCCTGGTTCCTTTTCCTGAGTGATCGTTGTCCTAATCGCCGGTGCTACTTGGGCAGATGTTGCTTGAGCAGATATTACTTGGGTAGACCGTTCGGGAGCAACCGCCGAATAGCTTTCCGCTTACCCTTGTACAGTTCCGTGTCCGAGGTCAGCTTCCGCAGGTTGGAAGGGCTTTTATGGATGTTTAGGTGATTATGATGTGCGTGGCCATGCATCAGCTTCCCGGTTCCGGTCTCCTTGAAGCGCTTGGCCGCTGTCTTGCGGGTCTTGATCTTGGGCATTTGCTTATTTCCTTTAGTGACACGGCAACGAACCCGGCGCACGGTCGGTGTCCGGGTTCGTTCAATCTTCCCGAATGGTTTCTCGCTAAGATGCCAGCGGCGTCTCAGGCGCGGGCGCTGCCGCTGCGACGGTCGGCTCGGGGGCCGCTGCCACTGCGACGGTCGGCTCGGGGGCCGCTGCCACTGCGACGGTCGGCTTGGGAGCCGCTGCGACGGTCGGTTTAGGAGCCGCTGCCGGCTTGGGCGCCGCAGACTTCGGCGCGGGCGATCCGCCCGACTTGTTCGGCGTCAGGACGGCATACATGGTACGGCCTTCCATGGCGGGCGGCTTTTCGATCTGCGCCACGTCGGCGACACGCGATAGGAACGTGTCAAGCTGACCGCGCCCGACTTCCGGGTGGCGGATCTGGCCTCCGATGAAGCGGAACGTGACTTTGACCTTGTCGCCATCTTCCAGGAACTTGCGTGCATGGTTGACTTTGGTTTGCAGGTCGTGTTCCGACAGCATCCCGTAGCGCGGGTCCAGCCGAATGTCCTTGAGTTCGCTTTGCTTGTGCTTTTTGGCGGACTCTTTTTCTTTTTTGGCCTGCTCGTACTTGTACTTGCCGTAGTCCATGATCTTGCAGACCGGCGGCTGGGCCTGTGGTGCCACTTCGATCAGGTCAATCCCGCGCTCGCGGGCGATGAGCAGTGCGTCGCGCGGCGTCATGATGCCGAGCTGGCCGCCATCGTCGTCAATAACGCGGATCTCGCGGGCGCGTATCCGCTCATTCATGTTGACCCGTGGCTCGCGCGGGTCCCTGCGAAAGTCTCTGCTGTTGATGTTTTAGGTCCTCACCCACTAGAAAAAGTCGGTGTGCGTGGGCCAACACCGAGCGAGTTCTATTATAGCGCATTCGGCACGAAAATGTCAATGCCCCGACAGGAAATGTCACGGGCGTTACCGCGCGACTTCCAGCGCTGTGCCGTCGGCCAAGCGGTAAACATACAAGTCACTGTCCACGGTGAAGATGCGCGTCAGAGCCCAGCTTTCCACCGTGCCGACCAGTGAGGCATCCGCCAGATCCAGGGCGTGTCCGCATACTTACCCATCAGTGTCTGCATCCGGTCGGTTTGGCGATTGTCACGTCATGCAGCGACAGATCATTTGAGGAGCGTAAGGCCCACAGCCTCGATTGGCAGCGATGTCCGCCCGCTTCACCGAGAAGGCATGTGAAAGTCATCATTCTGTTTACGCTTTCGTCTCTTCGCGCAGGCGGCTCAGGAAATCTTCCTGACTGAGCGCCCCCAGGTCCGTGCCGCCGCGCTGGCGGACCGAGACGTTGCCCGCGTCCCTGTCCCGGTCGCCGACGACCAGCATATAGGGGACCTTCTGCGACTCGGCCTCGGCGATCTTCTTGCCGACCTTCTCGTTGCGCCCGTCCATCTCGACGCGGAAGCCGGCACCAACGAGGTTCGTTCTGACACTTTCTGCGTATTCTTTGTGCCGGTCGGCGATGGGCAGGATGACCGCCTGCACCGGCGCGAGCCAAACGGGAAACGCGCCCGCGTACTGCTCGATCAGAATTCCTAGGAACCGCTCTGTAGAGCCGGTGACGGCGCGGTGCAGGACGACCGGGGTATGATGATGGCTGTCCTCGCCGATGTAGGAGCAGCCGAGCCGGGTGGGCTGGATGAAGTCCACCTGGATCGTGGAGATCTGCCACTCACGGCCCAGCACATCGCGCGTCAGGAAGTCGGCCTTCGGACCGTAGAAGGCGGCCTCACCACTGGCCTCGACGTATTCCACACTGTTCGCATCCAAGGCTGACCGCAGGGCGTTCTCGGCGAGGTTCCATTTCTCGTCGTCCCGAACGAACTTGCTTTCTGGGTCGCCGTCGCGCAGGGACAGCCGGACATAGTAGTCCGTGAACCCGTATCTTTGCAGCGTTTCGCGGATGAGTTCCAGGGCCAGCGTGAACTCGCTCTCGATCTGGTCCGGCGTGCAGAAGATGTGGCAGTCGTCCTGCGTCAGCGACCGGACACGGGTCAGGCCGTTCAGCTCACCGCTCTTCTCATAGCGGTACAGCGTGGCGAACTCGGCGTAGCGTAGGGGCAGATCGCGGTACGAGTGCATCTGCGTGTTGAACAAGGTCATGTGCGACGGGCAGTTCATCGGCTTCAGGCGCATCCGGTCGCCGCTGGGGTCCACCATCGGTGGGAACATGCCGCCTGCGACCTTGTCGCCGTAGTTATCGAGGTGCCCCGACTTGCGGTACAGTTCCTCTTTCGCGATGTGCCCCGTCCAGACATGCTGGTAGCCGTATTTCGTCTGCAAGTCGCGGACGTAGGTTTCCATCGCGTGCCGGATAGCCTCGCCTTTGGGCAGGAACAGGGGGATGCCGGGGCCGATGTCCTCGCTGAAGGCGAACAACCCAAGCTGCTTGCCCAAAACCCGGTGGTCGCGCTTTTTGGCCTCTTCCAAGCGGACGTAGTAAGCGTCCAATTCTTCCTGGGTGTCGAACAGCACGCCGTAGATGCGCTGAAGCTGGGGGCGCTTCTCATCGCCGCGCCAGTAAGCGCCTGCCGTATGGTCCAGCTTGAAGACGCCGATCTGTCCGGTGCTCTCGACGTGCGGGCCACGGCAGAGGTCGGTGAACGGCCCCTGCGTGTAGAACGAGATCGTCTCGCCTGCAGGCAGGTCACGGATCAACTCGACTTTGTAGGATTGCCCGCGCGCCTCTTCATAGGCGGTCGCCTCCTCGCGCGGCTTCTCGGCGCGGGTCAAGGGCAGGTCTTCGCGTCGGATGCGGCGCATCCGCGACTCGATCTCGACCAGGTCCTCCGGCGTCAAGGGCCGGGGCAGGTCGAAGTCATAGTAAAAGCCCTCCTCGATCGGTGGACCGATGGCGAGTTTGGCGTCGGGGAACTTTTCGAGCACCGCCTGCGCCATGACGTGCGCCGCCGTGTGCCGCTTCTTCCAGATGTCGCTCACCGATGAGCCGCCGGGGTTGTCCAAAGAGTTGTCGAATTTGTTTGCCACGTTGCTTCTCCATACCAAAGAGTGGAATGAGTATAGCCGAACGGCAGGACGTTTGTCAAACGCGGACGGGAACCGAGTGTAATGGACAGAGTCTCCCACACACGAGTCGCGCCTTCGGCGGTCTAACAGGTGTATAATAGACTCCCATGTATGCCGACATCATCGTTCAAATTGACGTGGCCGGGCTGCCACAGCCGCTCACCTATGCCGTCCCCCCCACCCTGCCGCTTGCCATAGGGGCAGCCGTGGTGGTCCCGTTCGGGGCGCAGTCGGCGGTCGGCTACGTCATCGCGCTGAAGGATGAGTGCCCTCCGGAGATGGCGGCGAAGATCAAGCCGGTCGCGGCGCGGATCGAGAACGCGCCGGGCTTCGACGCTGGGATGCTGGCCCTGGCGCGGTGGGTGGCGGAGCAGACCTTGTGCGACCTGCGGGACGCCCTGCGGCTGATCGTACCGGATGTGATGTCGTCGCAGATCAAGACGACTTTGACATTGGCTGAGGACTGGGAAATGCTTCTGGCCGGGTCGCGGGCCGCCTCGCAGAAGGACATGGCGGCGGCACTGGCTGCGCTGGGCGGGTCATCCGAGCCGACGAAGCTGGCGAAAGCGTTGGGGCTGGCGAAGCCCGGCCCGGCTTTGGCCGAACTGCGGAAGAAGGGCATCATCACCGAGGAACGATCGGTCAAGCTGCCCCCGGCGCGGCGGAAGATGGTACGCCTTCTGCGGCTGGCCGTGGATGCGGATGTGGCTGGGGAAGAAGCCGCACGACTGGAGCGGGCCGGCGCGGCACGCCAAGCACGCTTGCTGCGCGCCTTGGTGACGGCGGAAGAGGAAGGCAAGGCGGCAAAGATGCCATCCTCGGGCCTTGCCGTGGGCGCAAGCGCAGGGGCGGCGGCGAAGGCTTTGGGTGAGAAGGGGCTGGCGCAGTACGCCGAGGTGCCAAGCCGACGCGACCCGTTCCAGTTCTTCGGCTTTGTGGCGGGGGACGCGCCGCCGCTGACCGACGCCCAGGCGCGGGCGACGGCCGAGATCGGGCATCACCTCCAGGCGCGGGACGGGCAGACACTGCTGCTTCATGGCGTCACCGGCTCGGGCAAGACGGAGGTTTATCTGGATGCTGTTGCCCGGACATTGGCGCTGGGACGGAACGCCTTGATCCTGCTGCCGGAGATCGGGCTGACAGCGCAGGTGCTGGACCTGTTCAAAGCGCGCTTCGGGGCAGATGAAGTGGCCGTGCTCCACTCGGCCCTGTCGCTGGGCGAGCGGCATGACGAGTGGCGGCGGATACAGTCGGGCGAGGCGCGCGTCGTCGTCGGGGCGCGGTCGGCCGTCTTCGCGCCGGTTCCGCACCTGGGTCTAATCGTGCTGGACGAGGAGCACGACGGCTCCTACAAGCAGGACTCGAATCCGCGCTACCATGCGCGGGACGCCGCCCAGTTTCGCGCGGCCCAGACGGGCGCGACGGTGATATTGGGCAGCGCGACACCGTCCCTGGAGAGCTTTTATCAAGCAAAGGCGGGCAAGTATGGGCTGATCTCGCTGAGCGAGCGTATTGACAGCCGCCCGTTGCCGCCGGTGGCCGTGGTGGATTTGCGGGAGGAGATGAAGGCAGTCCCGGCCCCCGCTGTCAAGACGGCGGAGGGGAAACAGGAGCGTCCCGAGCCGCCCCCGCGATCCGTTTTCGGGGCGGAACTTGCCGCGGCTCTCGGCTGCTGCTTGGAGCGGCGCGAGCAGGCCATCTTGTTCCTCAACCGGCGCGGGTTCGCCTCGTTCCTGCTTTGCCGGGACTGCGGGTTCACGTTCCACTGCCCAAACTGCGATGTCTCGCTGACGTACCACCATGCGGGCCGCTACCTACAGTGCCATCACTGCGACTTCCGGCGGCATATTCCTGAGGTCTGCCCGACATGCGGGGGACTGCGCCTGCGCCCGTTCGGGGTCGGGACGGAGAAGGTGGAGGACGCCGTCCGGCGTCTGCTCCCCCAGGCACGGACCTTGCGAATGGACCGGGATACGATGTCGCGCAAAGGCGCGCACGCCGAGACGCTCCGGGCCTTCAAGCGCGGCGAGGCGGACATCTTGATTGGGACACAGATGGTGGCGAAGGGTTTGGACTTCCCCAACGTCACATTGGTCGGTGTCGTCAGCGCGGACACAGCCCTGAACATCCCGGACTTTCGCGCCCCGGAGCGGGCGTTCCAGCTTCTGACGCAGGTCGCAGGGCGGGCCGGGCGCGGGAAGATTCCGGGGCAGGTGATCGTGCAGACGTTCTCGCCGGAACACGAGAGCGTGCTATTCGCCGCCGGACACGACTATTTGGGCTTCTACGCGCAGGCTATCGGGGAGCGTCAAGAGCTTGGCTATCCGCCGTTCGCGCACATGGCGAACCTCATCTTCACCGACGAATCCGAGGACGAGGCGCGCAAGCGCGGCTACCGAATGGCGAACGTCCTGCGGGCGCATTTGGGAGCCGATCCAAATGTCAAGCTGCTCGGCCCGGTTGCCTGCCCGCTGTCGCGCCTGCGCGGTCGGTATCGCTGGCACCTGGCCCTGCGCGCGCCCGCTAAGGAGACTCTGCTGGCCCTGCTGCGGACAGCCTTGGCGGAGACGACGGCGGCGGAGCGCCTGGGGCTGGCGCTGGACATGGATCCGCTCTCGATGCTCTGAATCAATGCGTTTTTTGTGCTATAATAATCGGCAATGACGGACGGGGGAGAAAACGTGATGGCGAAAGCCGCGGCCAGGCTGACCGATCTGATTCGTAAAGACGATCCGATCGTCAAGTATGATGAGGCGCAGGGGGTCCATCTGCTGCGCCAGAGGTCCAAGCCTGTTCTGGGCATCAATGAAGACGTGGTGGAGCTGGTGGCACACATGGAGCGCATCATGCGCGCCGCGAACGGGGTCGGGCTGGCTGCGCCGCAGCTCGGCATCCTGCAAAGGATCTTTGTTTACGATACCGGTGACGGCTTCCAGGCAATTATCAACCCGAAGATCTTGGGGCGTAAAGGAGAGCAGGTCGGGGTTGAGGGCTGCCTCTCCATCCCCGGCTTGCAGGGCGATGTGGTGCGCGCGAACGAGGTCGTCGTCAAGGGCATGGACCAATTTGGCAAGCCCGTGCGAATCCGCAGCGAGGGCCTGGCCGCGCGGGTGATCCAGCACGAGAACGACCATCTGGACGGCATCCTCTTCATTGACCGCGACCCGACAGACCTGCACTGGGTCACGGCAGACGAGGAAGACGAAGAAGAAGCCAGTGGCACGGCTGGGCAGACTCGAGAATAAAATTGAAGATGCGCCTCCTGTTCATGGGAACGTCGCCGTTCGCCATTCCCACCCTGCACCGGCTGAATGCCTCGCCGGAGTATGATATCCTGGCTGTCGTGACGCAGCCGGACCGGCCTTCGGGGCGCGGCGGCAGGATGTCTTCGTCGCCCGTCAAAGAGGCCGCCCAGGCGGCGAACCTGCCGCTGCTCCAGCCCGAGAAGGTGCGCGCCAAAGACTTCGCCCAAACGGTTCGAGAGATGGCGCCCGAGGCCATCGTCGTGGCCGCGTTCGGCCAGATTATCCCGCAGCGCGTCCTCGACATCCCCACGTTAGGATGCATCAATGTCCACGGCTCCCTTCTGCCCCGCTGGCGCGGCGCGGCCCCCATGCAGTACGCGCTCATGGCCGGGGATGATGAGACCGGCGTGACCACCATGATGATGGATGCCGGGCTAGATACGGGCGACATCCTGCTGCAAGCCGCACTGCCGCTGGCCGATGTCGAAAACCTGGCCGTGCTGGAGGCACGCTTGGCGGAAGTCGGGGCGAACCTGTTGATGGAGACGCTGGCAGCGCTGGCACGCGGCGACAATTCACGCATCCCGCAGGATGCGGCGGGCGTGACACTTGCCCCCTCCCTGCCGCCGGACATCGGGATGCTGGACTGGGACCGGCCTGCTCGCGATCTGCATAACCTGGTGCGCGGTGTCACTCCTAAGCCGGGCGCGTACACGTCCTGGCAGGACAAGCGCTTGAAGATCTGGCGCACCGAGGTCGTGGACGGCGCGGAAGCCGATGGCGGCGTGCCGGGAACGGTTGAAAGTGTCGGTGTCGGGGGTATAACTATCTATACAAGCAAGGGAGCTTTACGCCTTCTTGAAGTGCAGCCGGAGAGCAAGGGCCGTATGGCGGCGGATGCCTGGGCACGTGGGGCGCGCATCATGGCCGGCCAGACGTTGGAATAACGTTGGAACAACGTTGGAATAGGGAGCCGGAGATGGGATTGCAGGAGGAGCGTTTGGAACGGGGCGTTGCTTACAAGCTCGAAGGCCGCTATGATGAGGCAACAGTTGAGTTCCGACACCTTCTGACGGAAAACGGCGACCATGCCGAGGCGCATCATCAGCTTGGCCTTGTCCTCGGCTTCATCGGTGACTTTGAGACATCGCTGGCTGAGTTGGAGCAGGCGACCCGGCTCGACCCCAGCAACACACTTTCCCGCAATGATCTTGCTCTAACCTACACGATGCTTGGCATGTATGATGAGGCCAAAGCCGAATTTGCCCGCGTTCTGGCCCAAGACCAGGGCAATGACGTGGCCCGCCGTAACCTCACCTACTTGCAGTGATACGAAGGCTCATCCGCCTGTTCCCCTTCCTTGCGCTTCTCGTGCCTCCCTGCCTTCTGCTTTGGCCCGTCGTGACCCATGGGGAGGTGTTCCTTCCCGCCGACCTCCTGCGCGACATCGCCCCATGGCGCACCGCCGACCCCGCCTCGCTTGTCCCCTGGAACCCGCTGATGTGGGACGGTATCGCCGAGTTCTACCCCTGGCGGCTGTTCGCGGCGCAGACGCTCCACTCAGGCTACTTACCGCTGTGGAACCCGCACCAGTTCTGCGGGACACCGTTCGTCGCTAACTCGCAGTCGGCGGTTTTTTACCCACTCAATCTTCTGTTCTGCATCTTTCCCGTCGCGCAAGCTTTCGGCATTAGCGTCCTGCTGCATTTATTCCTGACCGGCGTCTGTGCGTACTTCTTCCTGCGCTCGCCTGCCCTCGGTTTGGGCCGGGCGGCCTCCTTGTTAGGCGCGGTTGCCTGGCAGCTCTGCCATTGGCAGGTCGCCTGGCTGGCCCTGCCGACGTTCCTCTGCGTCTCCACCTGGCTGCCGCTGGCCCTGCTGCTGGTTGATCGGGCAGCAGAGCGGCCTACAGCAATGCGCGCCGTACCGCTCGGTCTATGCTTGGGGCTGATGCTGCTGGCAGGCCACCTCCAGATCGCGCTCTATTGCTTCGGACTGATCGCGGCCTGGGCGTTGTTCCGCGTCCTCCCGCTTCTCAAGGTTCGCTGGCCCGCTCTGCTTGGCTGCGCCGCCATCGCACTTGCCCTCGCGTTCGGGCTGGCTGCCCCACAGCTTCTTCCGGCCTTTGAGCTGGCCCGAGTCTCGCACCGCGCGGGCGGGTCGCCGACCTGGGAGGCGTACCAGGGCTATGTGCGCCTGGCCGTGCCGCCGGTCAATTTGGTCACGCTGTTCCTGCCCGGCTTTTTCGGCAGCCCGACACGCGGGACTTATTGGGAGATCGTGCTAAGGGGGATCGAGCTAGACGGTGGGCCGGGGGCGTACATGGAAAACGCCTGTTATGGCGGCATCTTGACTCTGCTGCTTGCCCTGGTCGGTCTGGCGGCGACATGGCGCAGGAACAGGGCTACCCGTTTCTTCGCTGTCTCCGCCGTCGTCTCCCTGCTGCTGGCGCTGGGAACTCCGCTGAACGCCCTCCTGTTCTTCGGCCTGCCGGGGTTCGCGCAGACCGGCTCACCGGGCCGCGTTCTCGTCCTGTGGTCTTTCTGCGCGTCTGTCCTGGCCGCAGTAGGGGCACAGGCCGTGTTGGGAGGGCAATGGCGGGCGCTGGCGCGGGGCGCGGGCGCGTTCCTCGCCGCCTTCTTACTGGCACTCGTCTATGCCGTCATTTGGGTCAGCCGCAGCGCGCCTCCGGGGGTGCTGGCGGCGAACCTGAGCACACAAGCCGATCTGTGGAGGCTCCCGCTGGGCCTCCTGTTCGGCGCGGCGGCTGCCTTATGGCTGTGGCAGCGCGGCAGCGTCAAGACGCCCGCTGTGGGGGCCGTTCTGGTCATCCTCGTCGGCGCGGACCTGCTGGCGGCGGGCTACGGCTTTAACCGAACGACCGCGCCCCAGAATGTGTACCCCATAACGCCGCTCATCGCCTTCCTGCAAAAGCACCGCGGCGAGGGTCGGATCATGCCGATCAACCGCCGCTGGAGCTTTGACCCGTCCAAGCCGCCACCCGCCATATTGCCGCCCAACACGGCGACGGTCTACGGGCTGGACGATGTACAGGGCTACGACTCGCTGCTGACCGGCCAGTATTTCCAGTTCGCGATTGCGCTTGATGGCGGCTCCCCTGCCCCACCGGAGAACGGGAACATGGTATTTACCTACGGGCTGGGTTCACGCGAGGCGCGCGAGGCGGGGGCGCGTTTCGTGGTGACACAGGAGCCTCTGCCGGGGGCGGTCTCGGTGTTTCAGGATGGTGGGGGTTATGTCTATGAGGATAAAGGGGCACTGCCGCATGTGCGGCTTGCGGGCGAAGGGGCAAATGGCGGAGAAGTCGGCTATGTTTCGCTGCCACAGCCGCCGACGCGGTGGCGACTTCTGGCATGGACGGCAGACTTGCTGGTACCCAAGAAATTAGTCATTGCCGACCAATGGTATCCAGGTTGGCGCGCCTATTTCGGCGGTCAAACAGCGACCCTAACAAAAGGGCCTGACATCTTCCGCACCGTTACGCTGACGCCGGAGCAATTGAAAACGAGTCCGACTAACAACCCACTGGAAATGCGCTACGAGCCGACGGCGTTCCGGGTCGGCCTCTACGCGCTGTGCTTGGCGTTGGGGGGAACGGCGGCCATGACAGCCGCCGCGCTGACGCTCAGGCTAGACCGCCGTCGCCGCCGCGTCTGACGGGGGGGCCTTTACAGCAACGAGGGCTTCCTCTTCAGTCGCATAGACGCCAAAGATCGTATTGAGGCGGGTGATCTGGAGCATTCGCTGAATGGATTCATTGCAGCCGGTCAAGTACAGCGCGCCGTCAAGAGGGCGCAGGCGCTTGGTGGCGGAAAGCAAAGTACCGAAGCCGCTGCTGTCCATATACGTTACCTGGGTCATATTGATAATGATAGCGGGGTTGTTCTCATCAATGGCCGCGCTGACAGCCTCTTTGAACTGCGGCGTGGTGTAAATATCTATCTCGCCAACGACATCCAAAACGGGGATGCCGTCCAAGTGGCGCAGACTGGTTTCTATCCGCATAGTCTCCATAAATGGTTCTTCTCCTGGAAAATGCACAAAAGGCGTAGCTTAGGAGTATTTACCCAA
This sequence comes from Armatimonadota bacterium, assembly GCA_031363565.1. Classification (GTDB taxonomy): domain Bacteria; phylum Armatimonadota; class Armatimonadia; order Armatimonadales; family Capsulimonadaceae; genus JANXMY01. The sequence goes on from JANLUQ010000297.1 coordinate 17,317, forward strand.
AATGTCGGAAAATAAACGGGGCAAGCAGGATGAGGTCAAGTGTCAGCGAGATCGCCCAATGCGCGAGGAAGCCGTATACGAAAGAACGGGTGCGGAGGGCGAGGACGCCGAGGATCAGGCCCCCCGGCAGGGCGCTCAGGACTTCGACGGGCGGCTTGGAGGCATTGGGGACGTAGGACCAGTGCAGCAGAGCGAACAGCAGGGCCTGAACGATGACCGCACCCCAGGCACCCAGCCGGCTCTTTTGCAGGCCAAACAGTAGGAATCCTCGAAAGAAGAACTCCCAGCAAAACATGTAGAAGCCCATCGCCAGCTCATAATACAGCAGTGCTTTTAAGTTGACGTGCTGGTTGAAGAAGACCGGCCCGACGCCGGACAAGTAGCGGCTGAGGCGGCCATACAGGTACTGCTGCTGGAACTGCGCGTGGAACGAGGGGATGCTGACGGCCACGGCGAGGAGGAGCACCATGACGCCCCAGGCGATCCCCGTCCACTTCAGGCCGAGCCGCCGGTCGCCGCGCGTCAGGCCGAACTGGCTCGGCTCGGACTTCAGCACCAGCAGGATGACGACCAGGGGCAGCCAGAGGCACAGGCCCGTGTTGATGAACCAGTAGGCCTCGGGGGACTTGTCATCGGGGTTGGTGAAAAAGAGGTAGGCGGCGATGAGAAGACCGACCAGAAAGGTGACCGGCCCAGTCGCCCCCTCCCCTGCCCGCCCGCCGGACTTCTCCGTCTTCTCGCTGTCCCCGCGTGGTGCTCGTGTTTTCGTCGCCATACGCGGCTTAGGTTCGACGCCGGGCATTAAGTCCCCTGCCCTGATTTCTGGGCAGCGCTCCTAATCGAAAAACCTTTTGCATAAGCCTCGCCCGGCGGTTTAGCGCCGGGACGCTCCTTTCACCCACCAAGCCGCTGCTGATACTGCTCCGCCGTTCGCTTCAGCACGTCATTCGGTTCTTCATCGGATTCGATGGCTTCCAGGCAGGCATCGAAGTCCCGATTAGAGAATGTGAGGGTTCGGTGTTTCTCCAATGGTTTCTTTCGGTGTGCTTCTTTGCCTGGGTCCAGGCAGAATAACATGGAGCGTGCGCCGCCGCAAGGCGCGATCCGCTGAGTAGGAGGACAAGCAAATGGAATGGCCCCGCCTTCTCACAAAGAAGGTGGGGCCATTTCTTTGGCTTGTAGTAATCAGAGAAGTTTGGCCCGCGCCGCCCGCGCGCCATCTATGATCGCTACCGCATCTAGCGTCGGCCAGGCGCCGCTATCGTAGAGGACTTCGCCGTCACAGAGGGTGCAGAGGACATCGTCGGCGCGGGCAGTGTAGACGAGGGCAGCGTATGGATCGGTTGCAGGGACGGCGTGGGGGCGGTCCAGGCGAACGGCGATCATGTCGGCCCGCTTGCCGGGCGTCAGGGAACCGGTCTGATGCGCCAGGCCCAGCGCCTCGGCACCGCCTAATGTCGCCATGCGGACGACATCGCGGGCGGTCACGACCTCCACCTCCTGCCGCACGGCCCGCTGTAGCAGCAGGGCGAAGCGCATCTCCTCGAACAGATCTAGAGCGTTGTTGGAGACGGCGCTATCCGTACCCAGTCCGAGGTGTAGGCCGGGCGTCCGTAGCCACGCTGCCAAAGGGGCAACGCCCGCGCCCAGTTTGGCGTTGCTCTTGGGGCAGTGGATGACGGCGGCGCCTGACGCTGCCAGAAGCGAGATGTCGGCTTGCGTTTGGTGGACGCAGTGGACGGCCAGCGTCGTCGGCCCCAGCGCCCCCAGGTCGGCAACGTAGCGCGTCGGCGTCGTCTTCGGCGCTTCCCAGGTGATACCACGCCGGGCATACATCTCCGCGAACGGTCCTTCGCCGCGCTCCGTCAATGCGCTTTCTGAAGGCGACTCGGCGATGTGGATGCTGGTCGGCAATCCTTCCTCAGCCACATAGGCATTGATCGCCGTGAATAAGGCCGGACGGATGGTGTATAGTGCGTGCGGGGAGACGCCAACCAAGACGCGGTCCGAGGCGAGACGCCGATGGACCGCGACCTTCGCGCGCAGGCTGTCCAAGATCGGGCCGACCGGCTCCCGGTCGTCAATACCGAACAGTTCTTGGTACACGACGCCGCGCAGGCCGCTTTCAGCGAGAACGCGCATCGTGACGCCCGCATCTGTGTTGTCGCCCAGAGTCGTCGTGCCTGCCGCAATGGACTCAATCGCCCCCAGCCGTGCCGACCAGAGCCAGTCGTCTGCCGTCAGTGCGGCTTTGGCAGCCGTGAGAGCACGTATCCAGGGGAAGAAGGGGACGTCTTCGAGGAAGCCGCGCAGGGCGGTGTATTCGAGGTGGCTGTGAGCATTGACCAAGCCCGGCATCAAGACCGCTTCGCCGAAATCCCATCGCTGGTTCGCGGGAGTCCGGCACGGCCTGACGGCGGCGATCACGCCGTCCTCGATCACGACTTCGCCGTGCTCGAGGAGAACGCCGTCAATGGGCAGGACCCAGCGGGCAGTGTAAACGGTGACGGCCATTTTACTGGTGCCGGAGCTGGAGCCGCCAAGTCTGGCCGAACTGCGCGATGTTCTGGTTGACGACATGCCCGTCGCCCATCAGCTCATTGTAACGCTTCTGGCTGACCAAGAAGCCGCCGTGCCAGGAGCCATTACCGTCCATCAGAACATTGACTTCCGCGTTCTCGTGCGGGTTGTTCTGGCTGTCATAGGCGACTAAGGAGCCATATTTAGTCCCGAGCAGGGCAATCTCGGTGCGGTATAGGTAAGAGGTCTGGTACTTGCCGAAGGCGGTCGGCGTTGCATCAATGGGAATCGGGTATCCCCCAGCATAGGTGCTGATGTCCAGGCCCGTATATCCGCTGTCGGCGGGGCAGTGCCACAACTCCTGGTTGTGGATGTAGGGCGCGAGGATGACATGAAGAAACGGCATCTGGTGGACCTGAGCCTGATAGGGCGATCCGGTCCAGATATCGGGGTCGGCATACTGGTCAGATGGGTCCGTGCCGGCGGGGTACAGGTCATCGGCATCGTCGGCATACATCGAGGTCGCCATGCCGATCTGGCGCAGGTTGGAGATGCAGGCGGTCTGGCGCGCCCGGCCCCGGACGGAGAAGAAGACGGGGAGGAGGATCGCCGTCAGCAGCGCGATGATGCTGATGACGACCAGAAGTTCGATCAAGGTGAATGCCTGAAATTGGCCGCGTCGCTGTCGCATAGTGCCGTTCTTTCTGTCAGAGGTCATCGAAGTATTCACGCAGGCGGGCGGCGTACTGCGGAAAAGCAACGGCAGGGTCCGCCAGAGCGGGTATCCAGCGCTTCTCCCATTCCAGGTTGATCCACCCATCGTAGCCGCCGTTTTTCAGCAAGCGCAGCATGGCAAGGATCGGGATATCTCCTTCGCCAAGGAGGCAGTATGTCCCGTCCGGCTTGCTGTCTTTGATGTGCGCCTGCTCCACATACGGGCCGAGCGCATCAAAAGTTTCCGCAGGCGCTTCCCCCTGGCGGAATGGGTGGTGCAGGTCCCAGAGCGCCCGGACGCGGGGGTGGTTTACCTGACGTAGTACCTCCGCCACCTGGGCACCAGTCGAGAATGCATCATGCGTTTCCAGTACGATCTGGACCGTCCCCGCTAATGCGGCATAGTCGCCTAATTCCAGCAGGGCGGAGACAACGCGCTTGACCGCCTCGGGGCGCTCGTTCTCGCCTCCGATGCCGCCACCGAAGACGCGGACCGTGGGCGCCCCCAGCACAGAGGCCAAATCAATCGCGCGGCGGCCCTCAGTCATGCTCCGCTCCCGCGCAGAGGGATCGGAATTCGTGAAAGAGCAGGACGTATCCACCCCGCAGATCGTAAGTCCTGCGTCTGCAAACCGTCGCCGCGTCTCCTGAATGGCAGAAGCGGCAAAAGACGGCGACTGCGTCAGGTCCAGGTCGGGACCTAGGCCGCGCAGCTCGACGCCTTCATAGCCAAAGCCCGGCAGACGGGTCAAGATCTCATCCAATGTCCAGTCAGGGCAGCCGAGTGTGGAGACACCGAGTTTCATAGCGTTTCTTTCGTCATCGGCAGCGAGGAGTCCTGTCGACAAAAAACGGGCCTGCCATACGGCAGGCCCGGTCCCTACTGATCGTCAGCGTGCGCGGCGATGGTAGCGGTGTCCATAGTAGCGATGGTAGCGATGGTAGCGTGCGTTCCGGTCGCGCCGCGCCTGCGACTGGCTCTGGCTGTGGCGGTCGTCCTCATAGCGCTTGGCCGAGTAGGCCGCCCCGGCCGCTCCCAAGATGGTCGCCGTGTTGTTGTGCTTGAGCAGCCCATAGCCCGCGACTGCCGCCCCGGCAACGCCGAGGTTGCGCCACTGGTTCTTGTTGCTCTGGCGACTGGACTGGTCCGCGTGCGCCGCGAGGGGCGCGAACGCCATGGCAGCGACTGACGCCACCATTCCCAGCATCGTCCATGCGTTTATCTTCTTCATGGTTCCAAATCCTTTCCTTCATAGGTCTGACCTCCGACCGGAGGGGCCGGAAGCTGTTCCGCTTCCGTTTTTAAAAGACTGACGTAGACGATATTTTGTTCCACTCTGATAACACGCTCACTTGGTATAAATGCCTGTTTTAGCCCAAATAACCCATGGGCAAGGACGATGCCCCGGAAGATATCCAAACCCTCATCGGCAACTACTTCCGCGACCGTCCCCAGACCCCCGTCGGTCCCCTGCACGGTCATCCCGCGCTCGATCAGCATGTAACTTCCAGCTTCCATGTTAGAAAGATACCCACGGCGCACGCGGGCAAAACGGAAACATTGACAGCCGC
>JANLUQ010000310.1:0-5300 GCA_031363565.1 Armatimonadota bacterium
ATCTGCCGGCCCGTAGATAGCGACACTTCGCGCTCGGCACTGGTTCCGCCCATCAGCACGGCGTCTTTGCGTTTCTGTGTCATAGAAGCAGCAGGCCTTCCCCCGCCGCCCGGATGTCGCCTGCCCCCAGGGTCAGGAGCAGATCGCCGGGCCGCACGATCTCGGCCAGGCGGGCAGGCAGGGCAGCCTTATCGGCCACATAGGTGACGTGCTCCGCGCCGCGCCGGTCGGCGGTCAGGGCGGCCAGGCCCGCGCCCGTGACGCCCTCGATGGGCTGCTCGCGGGCCGGAAAGATGTCGGTCAGGACGACATGGTCAGCCTTGCCGAAGCTCTCGGCGAACTCCGCTTTGAAGTCCCGCGTCCGGGAGGGCAGGTGCGGCTGGAACACGGCGATGATGCGGCGGCCGGGGTGGGCCAGACGGGCAGCGGCCAGGGTGGCGCGGATCTCAGTCGGGTGATGGGCGTAGTCGTCTATGACAAGCGCCCCATTGCGCGTCTCTCCCAGCCGCTCGAAGCGGCGGCCGGTTCCGACAAACGCACGCAGGCCTTCGGCGATACAGCAGAAGGGGACGCCCAGGGTCAGGCCGACGGCGAGGGCGGCGAGGGAGTTGGCGACGTTGTGCAGTCCAGGGACGGAGAGTGTGACCCGCCCAAGCGTCTCGCCATGCCAGATGGCGGTGTAGCTCGGGGATGAACCGTCGGCATCCACGTCTGCCGCCCGCAGCGTAGCCTCAGCCTCCAGGGCATAGGTCACGAGGGCGGGGCCGGAGGGAGCGGCGCGCAGGCTGTCCATCAGGGCGCGCGCGTTCTCGTCGGTGGCAGGCAGGATGGCCGTCCCGGTCACCTGGCCGAGGAACTTGCGGAAGGAGCGCAGGACGTTGTCCAGGTCGCCATAGTAGTCCAGGTGGTCTGCCTCGACGTTGGTGATGACGGCGATTTTCGGGACGAGGTCGAGGAACGAGTCATAGGCCTCGCAGGCTTCGGCCAGGAACACATCGCTCGCGCCGAGCCGCGCATTGCCGCCATAGGCGGGCAGGTCGCCACCGATCAGCACGGTCGGGTCCAGGCGGCCCGCTCCCAGCACCATCGCCGTCATTCCCGTCGTAGTGGTCTTGCCGTGCGTCCCCGAGACCGCGATGGAGCGGGGATAGCGGGCCATCAGCCGGCCCAGCATTTCGGCCCGCGAGATGATCGGGATGCCCTTGGCGCGGGCAGCGATCACTTCGGGATTGGTCTTTTTGACGGCGGCGGAGACGACCACGAGTGTCGCCCCGTTCAGGTGGTGCGCCTCATGCCCGGCCTCGGCCCGGATGCCCGACTCGCGCCGCAGCGACTCGAGCGTGGGCGACTCGCGCAGGTCCGAGCCGGTCACGGCCACGCCTTGCCGAGCCAGCACGCGGGCCATGCCGCTCATCCCCGCCCCGCCAATCCCGACAAAATGGATGCATTCGCTCACGGAATGTGTATCTCCTCGATCGCGCCGCACTTCTTCGTGCGTCGTCTTACAACTTGCCATTAATTGTACCCGATGTGGGCCGGATAACCTGCTCTGCCAGCTCCAGCACCGCCGCTGCCAACTCATGCGCCGCGTTCGGGGTCGCCAGCGTCAACGCAGCCGCCCCCATCACCTGCAGGCGGAGGGGATCGGACAGCAGGGCGCGGATCGCCGACAGCAGGCGGGGGCCATCCAGGTCTCGGCTCGGCAGCAAGGACGCCGCGCCCGCCTCGACCGAACGGCCGGCGTTGCGCGTCTGCTCATCGCCGCCGGTCGGCACCAGCGGGATGAACAGGGCGGGCCGGCCCACGGCAGCCACTTCCGTCACCGTCCCCGCGCCGCTGCGGCCCACGACAAGGTCGGCCAGGGCGAAGATGTCCGCGATCTCCGCGCCGACGAACGGGACGACGTGGTAGCGCTGCTGCTGCTCGGGCAGGAGGGACGCCCGGACCCCGGCCATCCGGTCGCCATCCTGCTTGCCGCATTGATGGATGATGCGGCAGACCGTCAGCAGATCCATCAGGGCCGACTCGACAGCACGGTTGATGCTCTGCGCGCCCAGCGCGCCGCCGGTAACGTAGACAGTGGGCAGGGCGTCATCTTCGGGATCGAAGCCGAAGCGGGCAATGGCCCGCACCCGATCACCGCCGAAGATCGCCGCCCGGACAGGGTTGCCGGTCACAAAGGTCTTAGCGCGCAGACTGGGCGGCAGGTCTGAAGCCGCGCCCTCGAAGGTCAGCGCGATCCGGGTGGCGAAACGGGCGGCGATGCGGTTTGCCAGGCCGACCTGGACGGTCTGCTCATGGATCAGGACGGGCCGGCGCAGCAGGCCCGCCGCAATGACCGGCGGGACCGAGACGTAGCCGCCGGTCGCAAGCACCACATCGGGCCGGAAGCGGCGCACCTCGCCGATGGCCTCTCCGATGCCGATGGGGACGCGGAAAGCGTCCGCCAGATTCTTCAGAGTCAGCAGCCCGCGCAGAGTAGATGCCCGCCGCAGCTTGCCGCTTTGGACGCCTACGAAGGGGATGCCGATGGCCTCGACTAGCTCCTGCTCTACCCCGTGCCGGCTGCCGATGTAGCGGAACTCGGGCGTCCAGTCTGCTCCCGCCGCCATTTCCTGGAGCGTCTGGATGACAGCCAGGGCGGGGCTGACGTGGCCGCCGGTCCCGCCGCCGGTGACGAGGATTCTGATGGTCTTCATAAGGAGGGAAGCCCCCACCCCCCGCTGCTCCCTTCACCCAGCTCCGTTCCTACGAGGGGCCGCAGGCGGGAGAGGGGAGTCAGGGAAGAGGGAAGTTCGTTTCGGCAGTTTTTGCAGCAACAGTTCGCCTGGTGTCTCGCTTTTTCCCCGCCACCAGTTCGTTTTTGCAAATTTCGTGTCACAGATTTGGTGACTTCTTCCAATCCGTCTTGATTAATTATGTTATTTGTCTACTATTATACCCATAGATAGGAGGGAAGTGCAAGGGAGCGCTAGTCCCGGAACGCTCCCCGGTCGCGCCGGGCCTCATCGCGCCGGGCGCGGTCCAGGCGGCGGATGGTAAGAGACGCAGACGACGGCGAGGCGTTGGGTCGGTCGCTGGACGCGTCGGAGGAGCGGCCCCAGCGGCGGTTCCAGTCGTCCTCGTTCGGCTCGATCTTGTCGCGCGCCGGGCCTTCGGGGCCATCGGGGTAGGACGAGATATTCAGCAGGATGCCGATGCCAAGCATCATCAGGACCAGCGACGAGCCGCCATACGAGATAAACGGCAGCGGAACGCCCGTGTCGGGGATGCTCGCCGTCGCGACGGCCATGTTGATGAGGGCCTGTACGCTGATCAATGTCGTGATGCCCGCCGCCAGCAGCGCGCCGAACGGGTCGCGTGTCCGGTAGGCGATGCCGAAGCCGCGCGCGGCCACGAAGACGAACAGGGCGACCAGGGCCAAAGTCCCGATGAGGCCCCATTCCTCGGCGATCACAGGAAAGATGAAGTCGGTGCGCGGCTCGGGGATGAACAGCTTCTCACGCCCCTCCCCCAGCCCCATGCCGCCCACCCCGCCGGACCCCAGGGCGATGAGGGCGTGCCAGACCTGATAGCCGGTCGCATACTGGTCCGCCTTCGGGTTCAGGAAGGCGGTGATCCGGTGCGCGCGGTACGGCTCGAAGGCGATGAATAGGGTGACGGCGACGGCAGCGGTCCCGAAGATCATGCCGAGGTGGGCGGGCCGCGCCCCGGCCAGGAACAGCATGACCAGGCCGGTCATGCTCAGGACCAGGGCAGTGCCTAGGTCCGGTTCCTTGGCGATGAGCACGGCCAGGATGCCGATGACGACGAGCATCGGCACCAGGCCTCGCTTCGGGTGCGTTTTGATCTTGAGGCTGCCGGCCGTCATCCGCGCCAGGTACAGGACCAGAGCTAGCTTCGCCAGCTCGGAGGGCTGGAACCGGATTGCCCCGTGTCCGAGCCAGCGGCGCGCATGGTTGACCGTGATGCCGACGTGGGGGATCAGCACGGCGACCAGTAGGAAGACCGCCAAAGCCAGCCCGATGACGGCCACCTTCCGCCACTTCCAATAGGGCAGCCGGCTGGCCCCCAGCAGGGCGAGCAGGCCGATCCCGGCCCATCCCACCTGCGTCTTGACAAAGTGGAAGGAGTCTCCATGCAGCTTTTCGACGGCGATGGCATAGGAGGCATCGTAAACCGAGACGATGCCGACGCCGAGCAGCAGGAAGGTCAGCCACAGCAGCAAACGGTCCATCGGCTGCCGGTGCGAGGTGAGCGCGGTGAGCGTATTCGGCGTCTGGCGATCCGCGCTGTGGCTTTTTTTAGTGGCGCTCATGGTCTCAACATGTCCTATCCCGGCGGGCAAGCCCGCCACCCGTCCCTCGGAGGGAAGGGGTAAGATTATATCCGTTAGCCCTGCGGCCTTCGTCAGCCCGCAAGACAAGCAAAGAACCCGACGCCTATTCCGAAACCCCTTCCCTCCGAGGGAAGGGTGGCGGGCTCGCCCGCCGGGATAGGAGGATCTCCACCGCCGCCTTGAACTGGTCACCCCGATCCTCGAAGTCCCGGAACATGTCGAACGACGCGCAAGCCGGGGCCAGCAGCACGGTGTCCCCATCTTGCGCCAAGCCCGCCGCCTGCGCCACGGCGTCCTGCAAGGTCCCGGCGCGGTGGATAGTCTCGTACCCCACCGCCCGGCAGGCGGCCTCGATCTCCGGTGCCGACCGCCCGATGAGGACGAGGGCGCGGACGTTGTTCTTAACGACAGCTTCGGCCAGTGTCGCCACGTCGCCGCCCTTGAAGACGCCCCCGGCGATGACCCCCTTCGGCTCCGGCAGGGCCTCTAAGGACTTCTCGAAGGCGTCGGCGTTCGTACACATGGAGTTGTTGATGTACTTCACCCCGCCAATCGTTTCCACATATTCCAGCCGGTGCACGACGCCGGTAAAGGTGGTCGCGACCTGACGGATAGGTTCAATGCCGACGCCGAAGGCGGTCGCCATCGCCGCCGCCGCCATGACGTTCTCTAAGTTATGTTGGCCGGGCAATTTGATGTCCGACACTTTGCAGATGTAGACATAATCCTCTTCGGCAAGCAATTCACACTCAACATAAACGGTGTTGTCTTTAGTTGACACCCTTTGCTGGTTAGGGCAAGATTTACCAAACTCCCAACGCGAGGCATTCAGCAAGGCCACCTGCGAGCATGACGACATCTCTCCGTTCGTTATTGCAAAATCTTCCACTGTCTGGTACTCGAAGATGCGCCACTTGGCGGCAACATACTCCTCCCACGTCTGCCGGTCGCCGTGGTCGGG
>JANLUQ010000318.1:0-1919 GCA_031363565.1 Armatimonadota bacterium
CCCTTGCAGATGCCGCGCTTGGTGACGAAGTTGTAGATGCCGCCCTTGCCCTCTTTGTCGCCAGGATACCAGTTCTGGACGGTCGAGTACTTGATCGTGGCATCCTTCATGGCAACAAGCTCGACGCAGGCCGCATGAAGCTGGTTCTCGTCACGCATCGGGGCTGTGCAGCCTTCGAGGTAGGAGACGTAGCCGCCCTCATCGCAGATGATCAAGGTCCGCTCGAACTGGCCCGTGTTGGCAGCGTTGATGCGGAAATAGGTGGAAAGCTCCATTGGGCAACGGACGCCCTTGGGGATGTAGCAAAATGAGCCATCGGTGAACACGGCAGAGTTCAGGGTGGCGTAGAAATTGTCCGAGTACGGAATGACCGAGCCAAGGTGCTGGCGGACAAGCTCAGGGTGGTCATGGACGGCCTCAGAGAACGAGCAGAAGATGACGCCCATCTCCGCAAGCTTGCCCTTGAAGGTAGTCGCGACCGAGACGCTGTCGAAGACGGCGTCCACGGCGACATTGGAGAGCCGCTTCTGCTCCTGGAGCGAGATGCCTAGCTTCTCGAACATTTCCAGCAGCTCGGGGTCCACTTCATCCAGGCTGTTCAGCACCTTCTTGGGCTTGGGCGCGGAGAAGTAGGAGATTTTCTGATAGTCCACGGGGTTGACGCGGACGTTGTGCCAGAGTGGGGCCTCCATGGTCAGCCAGTGCCGGTAGGCCTTCAGCCGCCATTCCAGCAGCCACTCCGGCTCGCTCTTCTTGGCGGAGATCATGCGGATGACATCTTCGCTCAGGCCGACGGGCACCGTGTCGCTCTCGATCTCGCTCACGAAGCCGTATTTGTATTCCTTGCTCGCGAATTCTTCAATAGTATCGGTCGCCGTACTCATGGTCGCTCCTCGCACTTCTAAAATGCACAGTGGGACTGTCGGCTATTGCCGACTAATCTTGTCGGATATAGTGTACCTAGAAGTGGAGGTGTTTGTCAACGTTTTTCGGGAGGAAAAAGGGCAATTGGATAGGAAATGTGGAGGGTATTGACATCGCGCCGCGTCACGATGCGCGCTGGAGTAGGAAGGATGATTTCATCGTTCCGAATAGTGAAGAGGGTGTAGGTAACGACGGGGTACATCATGTCGCTTGGATCGTCGCTATGCCCGTCAATGCCGAGCGCGTGGCCGAACTCGTGGGCGGAGATCGCCTGAAATCCGGCGGGGTCGTCATCTTTTTCGACGATCTCGATCTCGACTTTTTTCAAGACATCCCCGACGCAGGTCATCGTCGTGCGCCCGCCGATAGTGGAGAACCCGGAGGTGAGGGCGTGGGAGGTGAAAGTGACGGACAGGTCGGCTTGTGTTTCCGCCGAGACGACTTGGCAGCAGACGACGCCCCGCGTGGCCCGCGCCCACTCATCGAAGCCGGCCAGCGCCAGTTGCCTGCGTTCCCGCGAGGCGAGGCGGCCAGGAGGGAAGAAGACGCGCAGCGGAAAGTGTTCCCAGTGCAGCAGCGCCCGCATACCAGGCGCGTGCGCGTAGGTCGAACCCGGCGGCGCGTCTTCCGCGCCGCATTGGGGAGCAAGCGGCGCCAACGCTAAAAGGCAAAACGTTAAAAGACAGGACTTTAACGGACAAATGGGAGTAAAGCGCCTCACGCAATCCATACCCTAGTGTCCAGTTAAGTTAGATTTTGTATTCCCGATATTCGTTCGTGACTACTGAAATAGCTGGGTTCTGCTACTTCTGAGAGTCTAAAATCTAACTTAACTAAGCACTAGTATAGCATGCCACCACCGCCGCGTCAATGAATGGCTGATGTTACGCGGAGGCATGCGCGGAAGTAAACTTCTCTTGCTACGAAAGCACATCCTTCGGACGCAAGGGAAGAAAAGAGAAGAAGTCTTCCCATCCGAAGGACGTTTCTGAGGC
>JANLUQ010000355.1:0-12101 GCA_031363565.1 Armatimonadota bacterium
TAGCGTGGGAAGATGTGGAAATGGGCGTGCGGCGTCAGGTTCATCAGGAACATATAGTTGAAGTGGTCCGGCGCAAACAGGGCGATGAGCGCCTGTTTCGTCTCGCGCAGAAATGTCCAGAGCGAGGCCAGCTCATCCTCGGTGAGCGCGGCGATGTCCGTCTCATGCCGGTCGAGGGCGAAGAAGGCACGGCCCAGTGTGGCCTGGTTCTCGTTGAGAACCAGCGTCCAGTGGTCATTGGCAAGCACGACGCCGCGCGTGGGGCGGCAGAGGGGGCAGTCGGGCACAAGGTCAGGCATGGGGTGATTATACCTGAAAGCGGCAGGGACTGTGGGGGCTACCGTTCGCCCGCAATGGTGCTTTTGATCGGGTGCTGAATGACATTCTTGTCCACGGCATAGATCATCACGCCGAGCGTATCACCCCGCTTGGCCCCAGTATGGCAGCCGAGGCAGGAGTTCTGCCAGGCGCGAACTGGGCGCATGACGACGCACCAGTTCCCTAGGTCTTTGTCTACTCCATTGCCCTGCCGCAACTCCGCAAGCGCGGGCCGGGCGACGCCGCTCAAATGCGTGTCGCCCCAATCCCACAGACGTCCGCTGCCATCTTGCGTTGCGGTCGCCGTCGCCAGGACCTGCACATAGGAATTCGTCTCCGCGTCGCCGCGCTCCTTGGAGTGAAGGTACTGTCCCGGCTTGTGCGCGCGATGCAGGAAGGCGACGACGTAGGGCCGGTGTGAGCCGTTGACCTGCCGAAACTTCCGTCGCTCAACGGTGTTTTCCGCAGCCAAGCCATAGGCGTTGTCATGCCCCTCCAGCAAAACGCGGTCCACGCCGAACCGGCCCGCGTTCTGCTGGAAGCGCGGCTGGACGATGCTGTCCAGTGTGTCGGCGACTTGCTGCGGGGTTTCGACAGACCTGGGGGAAGGCGGCACGGGCTGACCGTGCAGTGAGAGTGTCAGCAGGAGCGGAAGGCTGCCGCCGACTAGGGCAAGAGGAAGTGTACGGATGAGGCGTGAGATGTGCATGGAAGGGTCTCCTACAGTGAAGTCCTACAGTGAAGTCCTACTGACAGCCGTTTCTGCCGGGCGGCTACATATCAAAGCAGTCCGCAAGGGATCACAGGATTTGCCGGCGCAGAACAGGGTCCGTCATCTCGCCGTAGACGCGGCCCAGGCGCATTTTGTCCAATGCACCAACCTGATAGCAGAGGACGAACGACTCGCTCGGCAGCCCGGCGCATCCGGCGGGCACCAGCACTTCGGCGAGGCGGACAGGACGGCTATTCTTGCGAGATGTGATCGAAAGTACGCTTACAACGCCGTAGGCGTCATTGATCGGTTCAGCAGAGACGACCAGAACAGGTCTCCGGCCAGCCTGTTCGTGTCCCACCGTCGGTCCCAGGTCTGCCTGAAATACGAACCATTGATATGCCATTTGCGTTGCCCTCCATGGTTCCCATACTAGCCCTCATCGTACAAAGGCCAATTTTCTTTGTCCACATGGCAGAATGCGTGCATCGTTTCACGCAGGTCAGCCACGAAGTCGGGGTCAGCCATTGCCTCGGCGGCGAGTGTACGCATCCGCGCGTGGCGGATTTCGCGCATACCCAGCCGGATGGCTTCCTCAATAAACGCAGTATGTGAGGAGGCAAGGCCGAGCGCGACCGCTTCTTCTGTTGCGGCATAGACGTCGTCGGGAAGTTCCAGAGTGATCGCGGTTGCCATCGATTCCTCCTCTGCGGGTGACGCTACAGCCAGTAGGACGTGATAGACAAGATCTCTTCGGAATAAAGACACTGGCGCAGGGTGGCGGCGTCGGGGTTGGTCAGGAAGACGCTGCCCCGATCGTCGGCGCGCAGGACCTCGACGAGCGGGAGGGTGACGGACCCGCCAAGCTCCGCCTGGAGGCGGCGGGCGGCGCGGTCGTCCTTACGCGGGTCGGAGAGGTCGTACTCGACGTACATGACGCTCATCTCGCGCTTCAGTCGGCGGACATCGGGCTGGGCGGGGTTGCCATAGATCGTGATGCGGCTTGCCATAGGTGCAGGTGCTTTCTCAGAGGGCTATTATCAGAGGGCTGTTAGTCGTCGCTCATCTCGCGGGCGATGCAGGGGGACAGCGGCGCATGGCTGCTGGACAGGGCGGCGGCCTCGACGGCTTCGGGCAGGGTCGGGTAGGCGTGCATGGTCAGCGCGATCTCCGAGACGGGCATCCGGGCGCGCATGGCGAGGCAGACCTCGTTGATGAGGGCGCCCGCCGCCGCGCCGACGATCTGGCCACCCAATATCGTCCCGTCCGATTGGAGCGAGACGATCTGGACGAAGCCCAGCGTCTCGCCCGTGATGATCGCCTTATCGAGACGGGCGAACGGGAAGCGGGCGATGTCCAGAGCCTCATCATGGTGGGTCACGCGGGCCAGGGCGGGTGTCAGGCCGACACTTGCCACTTCGGGGTCGGTATAGGTGACGCGCGGGATGACGCGGTAGTCGGCAGGGCAGCACGGCTCCTCGCCGCGCAGGGCGGACACGGCATTCATGGCGACCACCGCGCCCTCATAGGAGGCGACGTGGGTGAACTTGTATTCCGAGGTGACGTCGCCCGCCGCCCAGATATGCGGGACGTCGGTCTGGAGGTAGGCATTCGTCTTCAGCCGCCCACCCTCCTCGCAGCGGACACCGGCGGCGTCCAGGTTCAGCCCGCCGACATTGCTCTTGCGCCCCGCCGCGACCAGAATGGCGTCGCAGCGGATCTCCTCGCCGCCGCGCATCGCGAAAACTCGTTCGTCCCCCTGCCGGGTGATCTTGTCTACAGAGGCGTGCGTCACGATCCGAACACCTTCCGCGGTCAGCCGGTCTTGGAGCACGAGGGCGGCGTCGGCATCGTCGCGGGCGAGGATGCGCGCGCCGTTGTGCAGGATGGTGACTTCGGCCCCGAAGCGGCGGAAGACCTGGCCCAGTTCGCAGCCGATGGCGCCGCCGCCGAGGACAACGATCCGGGGCGGCAGGCTGGTCCAGTCGAAGACGGTCCGGTTGGTGTCATACCCCGCGTCTACCAGGCCCTCGATGAGCGGGACAGCGGGCAGAGAGCCGGTGCAGAGGATGAACTGACTGGCGCGGTAGCGTTCGTGGGTCTTGCCAGTTTCGACTGTATGCGGGTCCACAAACGCGGCCCGCTCGCAGACCGTCGTGATGCCTTGCCGGGTGAGGCTCTCGGTGGCATCGCCGCCGCCGACTTCCTCGATTGTCCGGCGGGCGTGGCGCATGACTGCGCCAAAGTCCGGCTTCGCGCCCATGTAGTCCGGCAGCCCGAACTCGGATGCCTTTTGCATCCGGTCCCATAATGTCGCCGAGTGGATCAGGGCTTTGGACGGCACGCAGCCCGTATACAGGCATTCGCCGCCGATCAAAGCCTCTTCGAAGAGGACGACGCGTGCGCCCATCTTCGCCGCTGTCCGGGCCGCCTTCGGCCCCGCCGACCCCGCGCCGAGCACGGCGATGTCAAACTCTTGTTCAAGGTTCTGCATGACTATCAGTATACCTGATTGGGATCGCCGCGCCGCTCGCCCGCGCTCTCCCTGGCGGCCTAATGTTTGTAAACCAATATTTGCACTCGTCGTCATCGCCGTTATCGCGATCCTCACTTAACGCTGCGCGGCTGGAGCTGGCCTGGCGGATTTTTATGCCCGGCACAAGCGGCAGCTCTCGCCCCCAACAGGCGGCCCGTGACTTTGCCGGGAGAGTACCAGTTTTTGTGGGCCGCTTGACAGAAGCCTCTTAAAAGTGTCACACTGCAATACGCCCAAAGGGACCTAAGCAGAGGGTAATAACTGAACGGAGCAAGAAACTTGCAGAAACGAAAAGGATTTACGCTGATTGAGCTGCTCGTCGTCATCGCCATTATCGCGATTCTCGCCGCCATCCTCTTCCCAGTCTTCCAGAAAGTCCGCGAGAACGCTCGCCGGGCCTCCTGCTCCTCCAACCTGAAGCAGCTCAGTCTGGCCGTGATCCAGTACAGCCAGGACAACGACGAGGCGGTCACATCGTCCTGGGTCGGCAACAACGGCTGGCAGTATTCCAGCCCCGACCCCGTCAACCCCCGTTCCAAGTGGATGGACTCGGTCTACCCGTTCGTCAAGAGCGTTGATGTGTACCACTGCCCTGACGACTCGGGTAACGGCGGATTGAACAGCAACGCGGGCAACTCCGGGCTGGACGGTGCCGCGCACCCCACCGGCAAGTACGTCTATTACCAGAACCTAAAAGGTAACGACGACGCCCACTACGGCAGCTACGGGATGAACTCGTCGTACTTTGGCAAGAATTCCGTCTCCCTGAGAGGCCCCAGCAACGGCGCGGGGCTGAACGATATCCAGGCACCGGCATCCGTCATCATGATGGCCGATGACGACGGCAGCTACCAGATCGACTGGAATGGCGATCCGGGCAACTCAGGCGGCGACCAGTACGGAAACCTGCCAATTACCAAGATCAACGGCATGGACGCAATCGGCTGGTCCCAGGCTAACGGTCACCAACTGCCCGAAGGCGCGATGGTCGCGCGCCACAACGATCTGGCGAATGTCGCCTACTGGGACGGCCATGTCAAGTCGGTCCGCCTGTCGTCCCTGCTGACGAAGAACAAGGACAATCTCTACGGCGCATTCGTCGCCGAAGGCCCGTAAGGTCCGGTCTCTTCCAGACATAAACCGGCGGCACAGGTCTCTGTGCCGCCGGTTTTCTTTGCCGGTCTTCTCTGCCCATCTCGCCCCATGAAAACCCTCGCCGTCAAACGCCCGCTCCTCGCGCTCTGCCTCCTCATCGGCCTGCTTGCTGCCTGCGCGGCGGCTTGGTCGTGGCGGCAGGCGACGCGCCCCGGCCGGGTCCACTTCGGGCGTGGGCTGGATTATGCCGCCGCCAAGCAGATCCCGCAAGCCGAGCAAGAGTGGCTGGCGGGTGTTCGCGAAGACCCGGATTTCCCCGATAACCATGCCCAGCTTGGCGACCTCTACTCGGCGCTGGGCCGGCCCAGCGAGGCCGCCGTTCAGTACCAAGCCGCATCGCGGCTCACCCCAAAAGACGGCGCGCTGTTCCTGCGCCTGGCGCGGGCGGACGAGGCAGCCGGGGATACGGAAGCCGCCCGCGCCGCTGCGGGACGCGCCGCCGCGCTGCGTCCCAACGATTTCGAGGCGGTGAGCTATCTCGGCATCCTGGCCGCGAAGCTAAATCACCCGGCCGCGGCACAAGCGCCGCTGGCCCGTGCCCATGCCCTGGCGCCTGACGACGCAAGCGTCCTAATCTACCTCGTCCGCGTGGAATTTCAGAGGCGCGATCTGGCAGCGGTGGAGCGGGACCTAACGCCATTCATTCTGCGCCACCCGGACAACGCCGAGACCAGCTACCTGATGGCCTCACTCCTGCACCAAAAACCCCAGACCACTGCCACCTCCCAAGCGGAGGTCAGCTATGCCCAGCACGCACAGGAAGGTGCGCCCGGCAACGCGGATGCAAACCTCTTGCTGGGTCAGGCGTTCCTGGACGCGCATCAGCCGGCGCAGGCACTGCCGGCGTTCCAGCGGGCGCGCACCCTGATGCCGCATTCGCAGGCGGCTATTCAAGGCCTGCTGTCCTGCTACACGCGGCTGCAACAGCCTGCCCTCGCCGAGCGCGCATCCGCGGACCTGGACGCCGAGACAACCCGGCGTGACCAAATGGCCCGGCTCACCGACCGGCTGAACACCGCCCCATCTGATATCGCCGCCACGCTGGAGATGGCCCGCCTGCGCGAAGAGAATGGCGAGACCGCGCTGGCCGAGAGCTACTACCGCCGGGCGGTCAGGCACGCCCCACAGGACCCGAAGGCCCGCGCCGCGCTGGCGGACTTCCTCCGGCACACCGGGCATCATAGGCCGTAGGGTTGGCACGGTGCCCCTGATTAGGAGCTAATGTTACGCACCAATGCATCGGGGGCGTGAGCGCTGCGCCGTGAACGGCGGGGATCGCCCTCCAACAAAGCGTCGGGGCAAATCCCACGGCGCTTTTTTCTGTCCCATCCGTGCGCCATCAGCGCCGGGAACGGGCGCCTACTTGGAAGAACCATTGCAGGAAGGCCAGCAGCAGGCTGAGGCCGGAGACCAGCCACAACAGCGGGTTCCAGGGGCGCAGCAGGATGGCCCTCCCTAGTTCACGGAAGCCGTCCGCGTACTGGTGGTCCTGAATCAGAGATGCCCCCAGCAGGCCATACGGCACCGGCTCTCCGGGGGCGAGCCGGATTGCCTCCCGCAGCTCATCGGCGGCTTCAGCATACTCACCTACATCGTCGAGGCAGTCGCCGAGATGGTAATGCGCTTTTGCCGAGTTGGGCTGGAGACGGACCGCCTCGCGGTAATGGATGATGGCCCACTGCTTCGCGCCGCGCGCCTCGAAGGTCAGCCCCAGGTTGAACTGCACGCCGAACGAGTCCGGGTCGGTCGCCAGCGCCGCCTGATATTCCCCGATCGCCTCTTCCAGCCGTCCCTCATTTCGCAGCAGGTTTGCGAGGTTGAAATGAGCGGCCACATCTTGGGGGCAGAGGCGTATCGCCTCCTGGTACTGCATTTCTGCAAGCGGCCTGCGTCCCATCTTCTCCAGAATAAGTGCGAGGCGGTTGTGGGAGACATGGTCGATAGGATCAAGGCGAATGGCCTCACGGTAGGCAGCGATGGCAGGTCGCCTCTTCCCCTTCTCCTCCAGAATCAGGGCGCGCTGACGGTGCGCCGGCCCAAAAGTAGGGTCAACATTAAGTGCCACCTGCAAGGAAGCAAGGGCATCTGCGGGCCGCCCCGTATGACGCAGACAGACACCAAGGAAATAATGGGCGTAAACGGAGGCCGGGCTAATTTGTGAACAGGCACGGTATTCGGCGGCGGCCTCATCCCACTTCTGCTGCCGCCGGTAGACAAACCCAAGGTTATAGTGGGGTTTATCGTAGTCAGGCCGTAGCCGCAGACACTCATGGAACTCGGCGATCGCTTTGTCATAATCCTTGAGGTCGGCCAGCGTCAGCCCCAGGTTGAGGTGTGCGTCTACAAAATCAGGTCGCTGCCGCAAGGTGACTTGGTAGTGGCGTCGGGCTTCTTCAAATTCTCCACATCGGCGCAGGACATTGGCATAGTTATAGTTGGCGTAGGGCAGACAGGGAGAGATCTTGAGGGCATCGAGGTATTTCTCTGTCGCCTCCTCAGCCCGGCCCAGGTCGGCGAGCGTGGTGCCCAGGCTGTTATGATAGTTGGGGTCGTAAGGGTTGAGGTGCAAGGCCGCTTGATACTCTGAAGCAGCTTCCTCGAAACGGCCCAGGCTGGAGAAGACGAGGGCAAGGTTATGGTGAGCCTCCGGAAAGTCAGGATTTAACCGGATCGCTTCCTGATATTCAGAAAGGCTGGCATCCAACTCACCGGCGCGGTAATAGGCGAGACCGGCCTTGAAGTGTGGGAGACTTGTCTTCATCCTGCTGCCTTAGACACGCGGCGGCGCGAAAAGTTGCGGGAAGCGGGTCAGGGAAGCGCGGCCACTGTGAGCGTTTGGAGGCGCGTGGATTCAGGAGGCGTATCGGTTCATTAGACTTCACCGACACGTACGCGCGAGACAAGGACGCGCGGGGCGCGGGCGGTCAGCCCGGTGGTGATCTCGTGGGGCGTCGTCTGGAGGGCGGCGGCGAGATCGCCCGCCGAAAGTGTCTCGCCGCCGTCCGTCCCAATCAGAGTTGCGGTATCGCCGGCCCGGACGCCGGGGATGTGGGTGACGTCCACGACCGTCTGGTCCATGCAGACGCGGCCACAGATGGGTGCGCGCCGGCCATGGATGAGGACATGGCCGAAATTCGAAAAGCGGCGCGGGTAGCCATCGCCGTAGCCGACACCCAGGGTGGCATAGACGCCGCCGCTAGGTGGGACGGTGTAGGTGCGGCCGTAAGAGATGGTCGCGCCGCCGGGCAGGGGACGGCAGAGCGTGACACGGGTCTTGAGAGAGAGGACAGGGCGCAGGGGCATTGCGTCGGCCTTGAAGTCGCCCGGCATCGGCTCGATGCCGTAGAGCAGCAGGCCGGGGCGGACCAGCCCCAAGCGCGCAGGAGGCGGCAGATCCAGGGCGGCGGGCGAGTTCGCCTCATGGACGAGGAGGGCATCGGCGCGCGGTCCGAGCGCGTGCAGAAATGATGCGAAGAGGTCGTGCTGCGCCTGGGCATCGGCAGGATCCTCATCAGCGCTGGCAAAATGGGTGGCTGCCCCTGTCACGCGCAGACTGGGCAGGCGGTCAAGATGGGAAAGGAAGCTGACGGCATCGGCGACCGGGACGCCCGCACGTCCGATGCCGGTATCCACGTCCAGATGCACGTCGGCGACGATGCCAAGCGCAGAGGCGGCTTCCGAGAGTGCCTGCGCCGTGTCCATACTGCTCAGAAGCGGCGTTAGGCGGTGAAGCGCGATGACCGGGGCTTCTTCAGGAAACGCGGGACCGAGCAGGTAGACTGCCGCGTCGGGGGGTACGAGTGCGCGCAGGGCTGCCCCTTCGGCGGGGGTCGCGATGCCGAAATCGCGCAGGCCGAGATCGGCACAAGCCGAGGCGATAAGAGATATGTCATGGCCATAGGCGTTCGCCTTGACCACGGCCATGATGCGGGCGGGGCCGAACCAGCGGCGGAGGAGGGTGACGTTATGGGCCAGCGCGCTGCCGTCTATCTCGGCCCAGAGTCGGTGGGGAGTCACAGGGGAGATCACGGGCGGCCCAGGGCAGCCGACCGGGGCGTATCGGCCTCCGAGACCTGGTGGCGGGTGCGGAAAGCAGATCGGTGGTAGGCGGTAGGGGCAAGCTGGTCCAGGGCGCGCTCGTAGCGGTCACGCCGTCCGTAGACAACGATCATGTTGGTCAGCTTACGGCCCGGCTTGGCGAGTGTCGCGCCGTTGTAATAAAAGCCTGTGCTGGTGCCGGCATCCAGGTTCATCGCTTCGGCCGCGCCTAGCGCGCCCATCACACGGGCCAGGCGGCCCAAAGAGATCGGGGCGTGGGTCATGGCGAAGAAAAGGGTGTTGCCATGCGTGATGCCCACAGCGATGCGCGAGTTGGGCGCGAGCATGTGCTTATCGTGGAACCGCTCGGCACGGGGGTCTAGGACGACCCGCCCGCCCCGTAGAAGGCGCGGCCCGCAGGCGACGACGAAGTCATAGGGACTCCAGTCGTGGTGGCGGCCCCAGGTACAGGTGACCATCTCGGCATGGTTTCCCGGCGTGATGCACAGGGCCGTGCCCATGCCGCCGAAGTGGATGAGGCTGCCGTCAATGACGATGTCGCCGACGGGCTGCAAGTCGTTCAGAGAAAAAAACGTGCCGGTGACGGCGACGTTCGGGTTGGCGCGGTCAATCATCTGCCGGAACGGCTCTGCTGTGCCGTTGCCGTGGCGGGCCATGACGGCGGAGACCTTGA
Source organism: Armatimonadota bacterium (assembly GCA_031363565.1). Lineage (GTDB taxonomy): Bacteria > Armatimonadota > Armatimonadia > Armatimonadales > Capsulimonadaceae > JANXMY01. The sequence continues at coordinate 9,454 of JANLUQ010000355.1, forward strand.
TGTTGGGGTCGTTCAAGTCCACCGAGATGACTTTGACGGGGACACCGACTGCCCCGGTCTGCCAGAACCGGATGCTCTTGCCCCCGCTGCCATCTCCATGCAGGGCGATCCAATGCGCCCGCCCGGCAGCGAGCCGGGCATTGTACGTTGCCTGGACGTTTGCGGAACGGGCGCGGTAGGAGGCCAGCACTTTGGAGAGGTGCAGGGCGCGCAGGGCCTGACGCTGAACGAGATTGGCGTGGTGGGCCGACTGCTTCTGGGCCAGTCTCGCCCGCAAAGCGGCCTGCCTGCGCGAAGCCGCCGCTTGATGCGCTCCGGCGAGGGCCGCGATTTTGCGCGCCCGCGCCGCCGACCGGGTGCGCGCGCTCAGACGTGACGCCGTCTGGTCTACTTTCAGCGCGGCCAGCCGCCGGGCATGGGCGCTTGTTTCCCTGCGGACATGGGCGTTTGTTTTCCTCGCGGCGGGTTTGGGGGCATCGGCGACCAGCGCCCTCCCATGATGCCGACGGGCCGACTTGGCCTGACGGAGCTGTGCGCGCCGCGTCTTCTTCGCCGCGGCCTGTAGTACAGCGACTTTGGCATCGTGCTTGCGCTGCCACAGCCGTTCGTGGCGCTTCTCGGCGACCCTCTCGGTGTGAGGGAGAGTATGCAGCTTTGCCAGATGCTCGCGCCAGGCTTTCTTTTCCTTCATCGCCAAACGCCTCAAATGCTGCGCCTGGGCCGTTTTCGCCGCTGACGGGTGATGTCTGCCGGTCCTGGCAAGGCTGGGAGCGGCGGCGCAGGCGAGAACGGCAAACGCGAGCAGAATGGATAGGAAGCGCATCGAAAAAAAGACCCTCGTGAGCGGTGCAGCGGCGTCCCCGCGGTATGCCTATCATACCACAGTTATCGGGGGTTCATCAAGACGGGGTGATCGGATCAGGAAAAAGTCAGGCGCCGTGCAGCATGCGCCACGCGGCCTCAAGGGCAGCGCGCAGGTCAGCGGCGGCACTCTGGGGGTCAGGGGCCTCAGTGACGGCCTGGGTGACGGCGACGCCATCCGCGCCCGCCCGCAGGCAATCGGCCACGTCGGCGGGGGTCTGGATGCCGCCGAAGGCGACTACGGGGATATGGACGGCATCCTTAATCTTCCGCATCAGGGCCAACCCTTCGCCGGGGGCCTCGGCATCGAAGGCGGGACCGACCTGCACATAATCCGCCCCACCGCGCTCGGCGCGGGCCGCACCGGTGACGGTGTGGGCGAACGAGCCGACGGTCGCCACCCCGGGGGGGCGCAGGAAGCGGCGGGCATCGGCGGGCTTGTAGGCGTGCTCGGTCAGCAGGATGCCGTCCGCGCCGCACTTCTCGGCCAGCTCCAGGTCGCCCGTCACGATGAACTGGGCCTGCCCCGCCGTCATCTCGCGCAGGCGCAAGGCGACGGCATACAGGCCCAAGTCGTCCACGGAAGCGTTGCGGACGCGGAGCTGAACGATATTAACACCACCCGCCACGGCGGCCTCGACGAGCGAAAGCGGATCGGCTTTGTCCGCGCGGGGCCGGTAAAGCGCGCGGCCGGTCACGAGGGTCAGGCTGGGTTGAGGTATAGCTGTCACGAGTACTATTTTACCCCGTTTTACTCCCAGATGCAAACCTGCCGCCGCGAAGGCGCCATCCATGGGTATGCCGGTCTCAGTCCTCCCGGAACGCGTCCTCAGCGGCCTGTTCGAGCGAGAGCGCTTTGCCCGCAGACCAGGATGCCGCGAACGCCGCTTCGCCCAGCGCAGACTGCGCCGCCGTGAGTGCGGACGCCTCAGCGGGCGACAAGGTCGCCTCAGCCCCCTGAAACGTGTCCGCCGCGCCGAACAAACGGGCGGCCCGCGCCCACTCCGCCTGCACGACCGCGAGCCGCCCAAAACAGCGCAGTGCCCACGGCGCGGAACGGCGCATCCCCATCTGGGTGACGAGCCGCAGATGCTCCCCCAGCAGGGGACGGGCCTGGACATATTCCGCCTCCTGCAAGGCAGCCTCCCCAGCAAGGGCGAGGGCGGCGGAAAGGCCCCAGGGGTCTTTGAGTTCGCGAAAAAGGGCCACACATTCTTCCAGCAGAATCCGCGCCTGCGCGTAGTCGCCCTGGTTCATGGAGTACCGTGCCAGACACCAGAGGGCGTGCCCAATCTTCTGCGGGTTGCCCAGAGCGCGGTTGAGTGACAGGCTCTCGGAATACAGCGCCTGTGCTTCCGCGAATTGCCCTTGATTTAGTGCCACATTACCCAGCAGCAGGGACGAGTGGGCGATGCCGCTCGGGTTCCCGATCTCTCGGTGGATCGCCAGGCTCTGCTCCAGGGCCGCGCGCGCGGCGGGCAGATCGCTGTCGGTGGAAATATCGCCCAAGTTGCACAGCAGGTTCGCTTCAGCCTTGCGGTCCCCAATTTCCCGCGCGATGGCGATTCCCTCCTCGAACAAAGGACGGGCGGAGGCGGCATCCCCGTAAACGCTGAGAAGGCCACCCGCGCGGCTGAGCGTCCTGGCCCGTGCCGCCGTCCGCGCCTCAGCGCCCACGCGCCCCAGCACGGCGGTGTAGCGCCGCTGTCCCTCCGCAAAATAACCGCGTATCCACCAGAGGAAGAATAAGTCGGATGCCAATCGCAGGCCCGTCTGCGCCCCGTCCG
>JANLUQ010000412.1:0-10410 GCA_031363565.1 Armatimonadota bacterium
CCAGCGCGCCCCAGCCATCGGCGGCTACTCAGCGGAAGAGGTTCAGGGGCAATGGCTTGTACGCTCCTACCTGGCCCTGGCAGCGGCCAATGTGGACCGAGCAGCGATGTTCATGCTGCGCGACGTGGACGCCGATGATGCGACGCAGTTCTCCAGCAGTGGACTAGTGACCGGGAAGGGAAAATGGGAGCCGAAGGCATCCTGGTACTACATCCATACCCTGCGCGACCGGCTGGCTGGGATGCGCTTCGCGGGCGAGCAGCCATCCGGGGAGGCAGGTGTGAAGGTCTACCGCTTCAAGAGCGCTGCGGGGGCAGGTGGAGCCTACGTTCTCTGGCGGACGACCAGCGACGGCTCGACATCGGCCCATTTTATGCTGGCGGTGGGCACCAAAACGGGCGCGACCAGCCTCGTCACCCTGGTTAAAGGCGAAGCGAGCGGCGCGGCATCTCCTCTTCCCCTGACAGCAGGCCGGGCGATGGTAGCGGTTTCGGAGCGTCCCGTCATCGTGCTCCTCAGCCGCCTTTAACGTTTTTCGAGATGCGCGGTGGGGCGCCGGGCGGCGTGTAGAGCGTGCTGGGAATGGCGATGTCTGCGGCATCGAAGGCGCGCTTGACACGGAGGCGCAGCTCACGGGCGACGGCCCATTGGTCGCCGGGCGGTGTCCGCAGGGTCAACCGGAGGGTGACGCTGAGGTCGTTGAACGAGTCCGCGCCCAGCAGGTCCGGCGGGGCCAGGACGCGTTCGGGCCAATCCGATGCCAGGGTGAGGGCCGTTTCCAGCAGAAGGGTGCTCGCCTTGTCCAAATCCTCAGAGTAGGACACGCCGACCTTGAAGTCCACCTGCGCCCAGCGGGCGGTGAGGTTGGCGACCTCGGTGATGCTCCGATTAGAGATCGTGATCAATCGCCCGGAGGCGTCGCGGATCTGGGTAGCGCGTAGGTTCAGGCGCTCGACGCGCCCTTCATACGCGCCGACCTGGATGGTGTCGCCGACGCCAAACCGGTCATCAGCCAGGATATACAGGCTGGCGATGAAGTCGCGCAGGGCATCTTGGGCGACGAAGCCCAAAGCGACGCCGAGCAGGCCCGCCGAGGTCAGGAGGGGGGACAGGTTGACCCCAAGCCAGGCGGTCAGGATCAAGAGTCCGACCAGCCAGATCACGGTCGCGCCCACCACCTCGATCACGCGGGCCAAGGTGACGCGGCGCTGGAACGTCCGCTCCGTGCGCTCCTGGGAGGACAGGTCTTCAGGGACGGGCGGGAAGAGCCGCCGCAAGGTAATCCCCCAGGTACGCACCAGGACGGCGGCGGTCAGGCCCGCCAGGAGACACAATGTTAAGGGGCGTCCCGCGCCCGCCAGCAGCAGCAAGTTGACGGGCCGCGTCTGGGGGAACAGGTCCAGGATGCGGGAGAGGAGAACACCGCCGAGCAGCAGTTGGGATGGGATGCCGAGCCGGTGGCCCAAACGCACGGAGATCAGTCGGGCCAGACCGTATAGAACCAACCCGACGAGCAGAATCAGGGCTGCCCATATCCAGGCCCAGCGTTGGTAGGCGGGCTGACGCTCGCGCAAAGCCTGTTGGAAGGAGCGGTTGAGGGTGTTCGCCCAGGTCTCCGCGAGCGCCACAGTGGGCAGGTTCGCATGGTCGGCATCGGCCTCGGTCACGGTCAGCAGCATCTTCCCGTCCAGCAGCAGGACCGCCTGAGCATCACGCTGGCCAACCACCACCTGGGGAGCCTGCGCGGACGCCTCATTCGCCGAGATGTTCCGCAGGGCCTCGGCCAGACGTAGGTTCGCCAGATCCGCCCGGTCCTGCGCCGACTGGTCGCCGAAGGTGTAGACGGAGAACAGGACGCGGTCATTGAACAGGACATAGGCGGACGCGGACGGGGCGATCAAAACGGGGTGAAAGGTGGGCGTGGGAAGCGGCAATGTTTGGGCGCGGGCGCCTGGGGCTCCGACCAGCAGGAGCGCGAGGAGCAGCAGGAGGCTGACCGTCCGCCATGACCGTGTGGTCTTTGGCGCACTGGTTCGGGGGAATAGCGAGGGAATAAACACGAGGAGTACGATTAGGGCTTGACCTTGCCCAGCATCAGGAGCCGAGTATCCACGAAATGCCGGGCGGCTATCTCCTGCACTTCGGGCGCAGATTCCCGGTAGGGGTCGGCAAACTCAGCGATGGGCTGATAAGCATGGTGGATGCCAGAGGAGGGGACGCTGTCGCGATGCTCCGCTTCGTCCTTCTCGACATACTCGCCCCGGCCGAGGGTCAAGTCAAGGAGCCGGGTGAATGGGTCTTTAAGATCTTGGTCGGCTTCTATGTTTGGCGCTGGCGCTTCTGTCAGAACTATTGTCATTCCCAGCCTGCCTTTCGCTTGATGTCTTGCAGCTGCCCCGGCGAAACATCTTCACCGTCAATGCCGAAGGCGGTGATGACTGCGGCTGCGCCGGTTTTCTTGAACGCTCGGTGGGTCACCTTTTGCCGTGCGAACGCCGATTGCTCGGCCTCCAGACGCTTGATGACTTCCTTGCCCTTCAACTGAACGGTTAGCCTTCGCGGTAGACGGCTACCTGCGTCGGGGTCTCCCAGACGGAAACGTGGTCGAGGGTGGCGCGGTCAAACGGGGTACGCTTCAATTCCTGGAAGATGTGCCGGGCGATATTCTCCGCCGAAGGGGACAAATCGCGGAACGCGGGCAGGTCGTTGAGATAGGTGTGATCGAGCGTGTCCAGGACGGCATTGAACGCTTTTTTGACGTCGGTGAAGTCTACCAGCATCCCGAAGCGGTCTATCTCGGTGCCGGCATAGGCGACTTCGATCCGGTAATTGTGGCCATGCAGGCCCTCGCAGGGGCCGTTGTAGTCGAACAGGCGATGGGCACAGGCGATGGTTTTCTCGACGCGGACTTCAAACATAGTGGGTTTCTACAGATCTCTCAGATAGTGGTTTCTTTCGTCCACCAGGATGGCTTTGGGCTGGACGGCCTCGTCGGTGATCGCGAAGGCGGCGATGATGAGGATATCGCCGGGGCGAGCCTTGTGCGCGCCCGCGCCGTTGACGCGGATCAAGCCGCCGCCCGGCTCTCCGGCCAGGGCATAGGTCTCGAACCGCTCGCCGTTGGTGATATTCCAAACGTGGACCAGCTCACCGGGCCACAGGTCTACACGCTCCAGGAGGTCCTGGTCAACCGTGATGGAACCGATGTAGTTGACATCGGCCTCGGTGACGGTGACGCGGTGTATCTTGCTTTTCAGCAGCTGGCGGAGGCGCATGGGGGTCAGCGCCTCCCGCTTTTGCCGACAGAAAGCGAGGGGGCGGGCTTGGCCGTGGGCGCGGACCTCTTATTCTTCGTGCGCCGGGCGGCGGGAATGCGAGCCGCCTCCTTTTTCACCTCCGGGGCGGGCAGGTCCAGGATTGGAACCAGCCGGTTCTCCTGGATGCGGCGACGCATCGAGACCAGCCCGCCGATGACCAGAAGAAGCGTCCCGACCCAGACCAGGTTAATCATGGGGCGCGTCGTCACTTCCAGATAGAATGCCTGGGCGGGTGGGCCGCTGTCTTCACGCAGGTTCAGCGCCGCCGACTCGTTCATCGCGCCCGCGCCGGGGTTGGCCTGATCCACACTGCCGGCGTTCATGCCGGCGAAGCTGAGGAGGGCGCCACCGGGCAGTTTGATCTCGGGCGATTTCGGCGTGGACTCATCCTTGTACCGGATAAACTGCGGATTGAAAAGCGATGTGACACCGTTGTAGGTGACGCGCAAAACGGCGGTGACGGGGAACACATCCGGCATCTCGCCGGTCGCCCGGACGAGGGCGCCCATCGGGTTGTCGAAGTGCATAAACTCGACGGTGTAGATCTTCGGGTGCAAGGCATCCTGGCTGATATTGACGCGCTTGACATCCCCCAGCTTGAGAATAGGCTTCCAGACGGGGGTCTTGTAAAACTCTTCCAGCCCGGTCCCATTACTCATGTTCAGATAGAGGTCACTCGCCCCGTGGTGCAGGATGGCGGGGTGGGCGAAGATCATCTTCTTGCCGCCGCCGTCTGCGGCGCGTAGGGCGAAGGGCATCCGCGCCTGGAAGCGCTGCCTGCCGTCGGTCGAGGCGACATCCACCAGCAAAGCATTGTCGCGATCCGTCTCGGGATTGCCGGTCATACCTCGGTAGATAGCCGTGTATGCTCCGTTCACCGCAGCGGCGGGACGGTTCTGGACCAGAAGGATGTCCGACTCCTTGTGAACGAATGTGACCAGACAAACGACGCCGAGCAACAGGACCGCAGCCCCGACGTGCGACAGGACGCCGCCAACGGTCCACGGGGATGCGCCCCGGACGCCGCCCTTGGAAGGGAAGAGGCGGCGCAGGAGGGTCAGGTTCGAGATGACCGCAAAGACCGAGGCCGTGAACAGCAAGAGCTGCGGGATCAGCTTCGCGCCGGTCAGCGGCGTGCCCAGGTACTTGCTCGCCAGCACAAAGCCTAGAGCGGCGATCACGGACAGGGAATAGCTCCAGACCAAGCGAACCGTGCCGGTGCTGCCGCGACCGCGCCAGGCCAGGTGTGGTCCGATGCCCATGCCCAGGGCCAGCAGGACGGCGATGGGGAACAAAGCTTTGTTGTGGTAGTCCTCGCGGACCGCGCCCTGGAAGTCGGCGATATGCAGCTTGACGCCCAGGCCGGTCAGAAGCGGTGCGGACAACCCTAAAGCAGCAATGAGGCCGCACAGGGTCAGGACGACGACCGCCATGGTGAAGCCGAATTCGCGCGACTGGATGTCCTCAGTCGTCGTTTCAGCCTTCGGCACGGACTTGGTCCGCCAGAGCAGAGTGCCGACCGAAACGACGACTGCGATGAGCAGAGCGCCGAGCAGGACGTTGTTGGCCGCGCCGCCCAGCGTCGAGAACGAGTGGACGCTGAACTTGTCCAGGATGCCGCTGCGGGTCAGGAAAGTCTCGTACAGAGCGCCCGAAAACGGCAGCAGGGCGAGCAGGAGGGTCGGTTTGGCAAAGCCGCCGCGCACACGCTGGATCTGGGCGGCATGGAGGAAGCCGAGGATGCCCATCCAGGGCACGAATGGGCCGTTCTCGACGGGGTCCCACTCCCAAAAGCCGCCCCACCCCAGCATCTCATAGGCCCAGTAGCCGCCCATCATCATGGCGAGGCCCAGGATAGCGAAGCTGAACAAACCCCAGGGCAGCGCGCGCCGCAACCAGCCATCATTGGAGACCGCCAGGTCACCACGCCAGAACAGGGCGGCCAGCGCGAACGCGAATGGCACCGTGAGGGCGGCGAAGCCCAGAAACAAAGTCGGCGGATGGATCACCATCCAGTAGTTTTCGAGGTTCGGGTTCAGCCCCAATCCCTCGGTCGGCGTCGTCTGAATGCCGAATTGGTCCACGGTCGGGAGGAACGGCGAGCGGATGGTCACCATGCCGACCAGGAACAGCAGCACGGAGGTATAAACCGGCATGACGCGCCGCTCGGCTGCCCCCGAGGTCCAGGCGAGGACGACGCCGAGGAGGGCGATCCAGAAGCCCCAGAGCAGGAACGAGCCTTCTTGACCGGCCCAGAACGAGGGGAAATAGTAGAGCGGGGACATCGCTCGGGCCGAGTGGTCGTAGATGTACTGCACATCGAACCGGTGCGTCACCAGCAGAGTTCCCAGTGCGGCGCACGCCCCCAGGACGCCGGCCACGGCCAGCAGGAAGGCGGCGCGTCCCGCGCGCGCCCAGCCCGCGCCACCGTCCGCTGCCCCACGCCGGGCGCATGCAGTGAGGTAGCACGTCATGGAGGCGATGAGCGCGGCGAGGGCGGTCCAGATGGCGAGCGTCCCGAATGTCGGTAGTCCAAAGTTCGGCATGGTGGTTTTTCTGATCCTATCCCCGGCGCGAGCGCCGACCCTTCCCTCGGAGGGAAGGGTGGGTGAATAGAGGTTTGCTGGTCTTGTCGGGAGGCTCTCCGGTTACGGCAGGCACTTAAGAGAGAAAGTCTAACCCCCTTTTACACACCCTTCCCTCCAAGGGGAGGGGCGCGACTTGTCGCGGGGAGAGGAGATTTTTACTTCCCGTAGCTCCGGTCGGTCGTCCCCTGCCCCTGGTACTTCGAGGGGCACTTTACCAGCAGGTTGTCGGCGACAAAGGCGTGCTGCTTGGCGTCATAGGTCCCCTGGGCATTGATCGCGACGGCCTTGCTCATGGCCGAGTCCAGGTCTTCCGGCTTGGGCCCCTGGTAGACGACGGGCATGATGACGCCTGATGTGTCGCGCAGGCCGAAGCGCAAGGCGTGGGCGGTGATGTCGTAGCTCATCGTGCCCTTGACGGGGGCGCCCATGATCTGTACGTCCGAATCGGTCGCCTTCATCGCCTCGGCGAATGGCACGGCGTTGACAAGGTTGTTCTTGAAGGCCAGCGCGCTGAAGGCCAGTGCAGCCACGATGATGACCAGGCCGATAGCGGCCCCTTTGTTCTTCATAGTTTGCTCTTCATTCTCCGCCTCATTCTTGTTCGTCCGACTCGTCCAGCCGGCTCATCTCTTCTTTGAGACGGTTGACCTTGCCATCTAGGTTCCACAGATAGGCCCAAAAGCCGACGAAGATCAGCAAAGGGACCAGCATGAGCGGGACGAGGTTTTGCATCTTAAGGCCGTGCCTCCACGGTGACGGAGGCGGTGGGGGTTCGTTTTCGCAAAATCACGCGTGCGCGCAAATCGAGCTTCCTCTGCATCATTTCCAGCGCGATATGCAGGCGGTAGGCCCAGACATAGATCAAAGTCAGGCCCAATGAGAACGCCCCCAGCACGACCCAGTACTCCACGCTGAACACGGTATTCTTGGGGTGCAGAGTGTTAGGCGTCGAGTTCGGCAGCACCAACGTCAGGAACGGGACGGCGACCAGTGCGAATAAGGTGTAAGCGGCGCTGACGGCGGCCCGCTTGCGCGCATCATCCACGGCGGCCCGCAAAGCGAAGTAGGCCATGTAGATGAGAAGCAGCAGGACGATGCTGATCTGCTTGATGTCCCAGCTCCAGTAGGCCCCCCACTCGGCTTTGGCGAACACGGCCCCGGTGACCGTGGTGAGGCACCAGAGCAGCAGGGCGAGGGACAGCGAGACGGAAGATTTGATGTCGTCCCGCAAATCCCGCAGCCGCAGATAGCGGAGGGCAAACCAGACGCCGACGATGGTCGCCACCAGCCCGACGATGGAACACGGGATGTGGAAGACCGCGATGCGGGCCAGCTCGGGGCTGAAGAACGTCGTGACGGGCGGCACCCACAGGAAGCCGGCGACGACGGCAGTGCAGACCAGAAGGAGAAGCCCGATCTTGCCAATTTGTTGAACGTTAATCATGCCAGATATACTCAAACAGCAGAAACGAGGCCGTCGTCATCACAAGGCCATAGATCGCCAGCATCCCCAGATCGGCCCGCGAGTGGGCCTGATGGGTCGGCACCAGATCGAATGCGCCAACGGTGCCTTGCACGGCGATCAAGAGCAGGGGCAGAAGGACCGGGAAGGCCACGATAAAGAACAATGCACTCTTGCCCGACGATGCCTGCGCGATCAGAGCGGCCACGAAAGTCGAGGCCCCAGCGAGGCCAACTCCACCTAAGAAAAGAACACCAAACAGCAGGCCATAGTTCACGTCGGCGAGCGGCAGGACGACTAAAAACAAAGGGACGCTGACTATCTCTACGGCAAAAACCAGTGCGATGTTAAACAGCCATTTGCCGGCGTAAACGGCGGTCGCCGGGGCGGAAAGCCGCAGGAGCGGCGCGGTGCCTGCCTCCTCTTCGCGCACGAAGACGCGGGCGAGGCCTGAGAGGGCGGCGAAAAGCAGAATGATCCAGAGTAGTGCAGCTTTGACCTCGGAATGGACCAAAGTCGCACTGAGCGCGGCGGAGACTGCGACCAGCGTCGTGACCGCGAACAGGAGGACGGCCCCCACCGCATAACGGGTCCGCAGCTCGACCTGGAGGTCCTTGCGGAAGACGGCCCAGGCGCAGATTATCCAGTGGTTAGCGATACGAGAATCAATGCCTCGAACTCAAGCCCCAATCGTCAGCCGCAGGTCGCCCCAGCGCTCGGCCTCGGCAGGGTCATTGGTGGCGACCACGGCCAGCCCGCCACCCGCGCGGTGCCGGGCCAGGATGTCGTCGGCGCGCGCCTTTCCTGCCCCATCTAAGGTCGCAGTCGGCTCGTCCCAGAGCAGAAGCGGCGGGTCGCCGAGGCGCGAGACGGCAAGCTTCAGCCGCTGGCGCATCCCCGAGGAATAGGCAGAAACCAGGTCATGGCCTCGCCCCCGTGCCAGCCCGACCTCGGCCAGCATGGCCGCGCCGGGCGCATCGGGAACGCCGCGCAGGCGGGCGAAGAAGGCAAGGTTTTCCAAACCGGTCAGCTCGCCATAAAGCTGCACGTCCGGGGCGGCATAGCCGCGCGTCCCATCATAGGCCACCGTTCCCGATTCGGGCCGAAGCAGGCCCGCGATGATCTTAAGCAGGGTGCTTTTCCCCGCGCCGTTCGCCCCTGTGACGACCAGGCACCGGCCCGGCGGCACATCGGCCTGCACATCGGAAAAGAGGGTGCGCCGCCCGTAGGCCATCGTAATCCCGCGCAGTTCAAGCACGCCCATTGCGACTATTATACCGTATGTGCAGGTGTGAATCAAGGCGTCGACTTTCGTTCGTGAAAAAAATCACAATCAGGAAACGGCGCGGTACGATGGCCCCTGCAGGAGGCTGGGTCGACGGGTAAAGACAAGGAAGGACGAATGATCGAAGAGATCGCGAGTCAGGCAGCTATGCTATAATAGGCGCAGGGAGACGGGGCGCGCGCAAGTGGCCCTGCAAAACACCGGAAAAATGCCGATATTAGAGTCAACAACCAGGTTCCTTTGCGAGCGGAAGGAGCGAGGCCGATGAAGCCGACCGCGTTATGGCGGGGCAGCGCCGTCCTGCTCCTGATCGCGCTGACATTGATCGGGACCCTGCTCGGCACCGCCTGGCGGCGCAGCCACCCGCGCCGTGACCGGCCGCGCCTGAGCGTGACGTTCCTGGATGTGGGGGACGGCGACTGCACCCTGGTCCGCTCGCCCGAGGGCCGGACGATCCTGTTGGATGCGGGAAGCGCGTCGGCCGGGCCGGCCGTCGTGGATGCCCTGCGGCGGCGGAACGTGGGCACGATTGACCTGCTGATCCTGACATCGCCGGACGAGAGCAGCATCGGCGGTGTCCCCGCCCTGCTGGCGGGCGGGATCGGCGTCTCGCAGGTCTGGGACAGCCCCGTCGCCGATGCCGGGGCCGCGCGGCGGGACGCCTTGGAAGCGATCCGGCGGCACATCCCGCACATCCCGTCCAGCACCGCGAGCGGGGGCGATACAATCCAGGTCGGGCAGATGCTGTTCGTCTCGGCCATCTGGCCGCCCGGCTCGGGCCAGGCATCGCGGCGCGACCCGCTCGTCTGCCGGATCAACTACGGCGGGACTGCCTTTCTGTTCGAGGCATCTGCAACGGCGGAGGCCGAGCGGGACTTGATCAGCCAGGCGAGCGGGCAGGTCGAATGCACGGGGGCCTGCACGGACATGATCTTGCAGGTCGCCGCCCGCGCAGACGGCTCACCCTCACCGGAGATGCTGCGGCGGGCGACTCCGGCCATCGCGGTGATCTCCTGCGGGCCGGGGAGCCAGCCCACGCAGGCGACTTTGCACCGCTTGCAGGCGGCAGGAGCGGCCATCTGGGAGACAGACACACAGGGAACGATCACCATCACCGCCAACGGCCGGGTCTCGCCGGCAGTCACGGCGTCCCATTTGTAAAGATAGCATCTGTAAAGACAACCGCAGGAAGAAGCAGTCGCAGGAAGAAACAGTCGCAGGAAGAAGCAGTCGTAGGAAGAAGCAGTCAAGACCCATGCAGACACTGAACGCGCCCCGTGCCATCACGCCCCGTTTGGGCGATATCCTCGTCGAGCACGGCATCATCACCGTGGAACAAATCCGGCACGCCCTGGAGGTGCAGTCGTCCACAGGCCAGCGGCTCGGCTCGGTTCTAGTCGGCAACGGCTGGGCCACCGAGGAGCAGGTGACCGAGGCGCGCGCCGTCCAGATGGAGGTCGGCTATGTGGACCTGACGACCCAGGTGCCCGACCCGTTCGCCGTCGCCCTCATCCCCGTCGAGATCGCCCAGCGCTATCTGCTTCTCCCCCTGTCCGTCGAGGATGCGCCCCTGAATGGCCACGCCCGGATCAGCCTGGCGATGGTGGACCCATGGGACGTCGAGGCGATTGACCATGTGCAGCGCGAGACGCGCCGCCGGGTCGAGCCGCTGCTGGCGAGCGAAAGTGGCCTGCAAAGTGCCCTGGAGCGGGCCTACCAGTCTTCGCAGAACGACGCCCACTCGGAGGCCATGTCGGA